>JAJZEN010000006.1 GCA_021828545.1 Actinomycetes bacterium | reverse complement strand
CATCGCGACTCCTTCCGTTTCCGCTTTCATCGTATCTCGGAACTTTCCGTGGTGTTACGTAAAAGCCTCTCGCCCCAGACTACGAAAACTTTCTAAGAAATTCATGACGATTCATACCACCGGGTCGGCGCGCAGTGGAGGCATCGCGTCGACGACCGGGGGCGGGCTTGTGCACGATTTCACGTCGGGCTCGGTCACCCCCGCTCGCGACGTCGCCGCCGCCCGGGATCGGTGGCGGGTACTCCTGGCTGATGCGCCAGGAAATTTCGTGGACGAGGACGTCGTCGGCCGCGGCCGCCGACGGACGCAGATTCTCGGGTGTCACGTGCGACGCGGTGGGTACGCCATCGGCGTGGGTGGACGATTCGACGGTCGTCGCCAACGAGGGTGGCACCTCGGTGAAGCACGTTGCGCCCACGACTACGGTGCCAGAGGAGGCGCCAATGGCGGGGCGCACATTCGACCCGGCGGTCGCGGCGCCGACCTCGTCGGGTTTTGTCGCGCCTTGAACCAGGGGCACGAGAATTCGCGTCTCCACGTCCACTCACCGCGCCGGCAGTTACCGCGAGCGCACTACGCGCGGACGTAGACGTCGTCACGCCCGAGGTTCTCGCGCGTCGCGTAGCGTTCGTCTTCATTTCGGTGCCGGCGACGGGGAAAGGGTGGTATCGCCGACGCTGGACGCTGAGTCGAACGACGACGACGGGCACCAACAACATTTCAACCCCAGGGGCAACGGTCAACGACCCAACTTCGTGAGTGGTGCACCACGGACGTCTCGAGGGCGGGGCGGCAACAATGTCGTCGAGGCGCACCTGACGAGACCCGCGACGAAGCCAGCCACTGACGCCGACACGACGAGTACGGCCGGCATGCGTGGGGTAACGCGGACTCGGTGGGTCGACGTTCGTTCAGCATCAACGCAACGGAAACGACGAGCCCACCCACCGGCGGAGCGACCCACCTCCCCGACAACTGAGCGAAACTCGACTCGCCGAGCAACGAGAAGCAGACCCACGCCAAGGTCACGACGGTGAGCGCCAACGTAGTCGATGGCGCGTCATCGACCAGCAGTAGTACCGGCCCAAGGAAATTTGGGTACCTAGTTAGGCTGATAAAATGTTGCACGGCGCCGGGCGCGTGGGGCGGGCCCTCGATCACTCCTACGCCGCCGCCGTGGGTCTGCTCAGTGGTGCGCTCCTCGCCCTCGCGTGGTCGGCCCTCTCGGCGTCTAGTTACCAGCGCGTCGTCACCGCGACGTGGTTCAACGATCACGCACTTTCGGCCCATTCGGTGGTTCTCGACGGGGTCATGACCTTCTTCTTCGCCGCCGTCGGACTCGAACTCTCGCACGAAGTGCGTTCGAATATGCGCCACCATCTCCGCGCAGCGTTGCCACCGTTACTCGGCGCCGTCGGAGGGATGGGTGCCACCGCCGGGGGATCGGTGCTCCTCGGCGAGGTCGTGCATTCCTCCGCCCTGCGTCGCGGATGGGGTGTTCCGATGGCCACCGACATCGCCTTCACGTTGGGCGTGTTGGCCCTGGTCGGTTCGCGCGTCCCGCCCGCACTGCGCGTATTCCTCCTCACGCTCGCCGTCGCCGACGACGTTGTGAGCGTGGCGATCCTCTCCGTGACCGGAGTGACACAGCTCAGAGTCGCTGGACTACTCGCCATCGTGGCGCTCACCGGGCTGGGGATTGGCGCCGGACGACGATTCCCCGCCGTCGCCGTCTTCATGATCATGAGCGCACCCATGTGACTGGCCTTCGAATGGGCCGGGGTCGAACCAGCGCTGTCGGGGGTGGTCGTGGGATTGGTGGTCCCGGTAGCCGCGAACTCGCGCCTGGAGACGACGATGACGCGCTGGTCCAACGCGGTCGCACTCCCCTTCTTCGCCCTAGTGGCGTGCGGCGTGACCTGGGCGTCACTCTCGCTGTCGGGGGCCGGTGGCAAGGTGATCTACGGCACCGTCGCGGTGCGTCTCGTGGGCAAGGGACTCGGCATCGGCGCCGGTGTCGCGCTGGCCGCGGCGCTGGGCGTCCGCCGCGACCCGTCACTCACGGCACCGATATTATTCGGCGCGACGATGTTGTGCGCGATCGGCTTCACCGTGCCGCTGCTCTTCGCTGGCGCCCTCTTCGGTGCCTCGAGTGCCACCTACGGCTCGTACACCGTCGGTCTCGTGGGCGCGTCGATCATCGGCGCCATTGTCGGTCTGGCGGTGTTGCGGCGCGCCGTACGCTGAGGGTCACGTCGCCACTCATCCTCGAGGGCGACCCCGACGGGCGGAGCGCAACGCAACGGGTCCTAATCTCGTGGTGTGGAATCCAAGGGCATTCGCAATGACGAGGTTCTGGCCGTACTGCGCGAGAACGCGAAGCGCATCACCGCCCCAAAGCGGGCGGTCATCGACGTTCTCTTGGGCGCTGACGACCACCTCACCGCCGACGAGGTGACCCGGCGCGTCCAGCAAATCCGATCCGAGGTGAGCCCCTCGACGGTGTACCGGATCCTCGAAGAATTCGAGAGTCTCTTGTTGGTGGTCCATTCCCACGCCGGCCAGGCGGCCGCGGTGTATCACCTGGCCGGGCGATCGCACGGTCACGTGACGTGCGAGATGTGCCACGTGACCTTTGAGGTGTCCTCGAGCGTGTTCGATCGCCTCGCGCGTGACCTCATGGGCTCCGACGGCTTCGAGCTTGATCGCCACCACGTCGCGCTGTCGGGCATCTGTGCGCGCTGTCGCGACTGAGGGCCTCGCGGTCGCGGGGCGAATCGGGGAAGCGGCGCGGCGTCACTAGAGTCGCGGGTGTAGCTATGTTGAAGATCGACCACCTGACCAAACGTTACGGCGACACGCTCGCGGTGAATGACCTGGACTTCGAGGTCACGCCCGGCGTGGTCACGGGCTTTCTGGGACCCAACGGCTCGGGTAAATCAACGACGATGCGCGTGATCATCGGTCTCGACCGACCCACCAAGGGCCGGGCCACGATCAATGGTAAGACCTACGACCAGTTCAAATCACCCCTCCACGAAGTGGGAGCGCTGCTGGACGCCAAAGCCCTGGACCCGGCCCGCTCGGCGCGGAATCATTTGCGCGCGTTGGCGTTGGCGAATCGAATTCCGGTCACGCGCGTCGACGAGGTGCTCGAATTCGTGGGTGTTGCTTCGGTGGCCCATAAGCGTGTCGGCGGCTTCTCGCTGGGCATGAGTCAACGGCTAGGGATCGCCGGAGCACTCCTGGGCGATCCGGGTATCTTGCTCTTCGATGAGCCTGTGAACGGTCTGGACCCCGAGGGCATCCGCTGGATCAGGGACTTCTTTCGCTCGCTGGCCAAGGAGGGCCGCACCGTCTTCGTCAGCTCACACCTGATGAGCGAGATGGCCGTCAGCGCCGATCAGATCATCGTTATCGGGCGCGGTAAATTCATCACCTCGGGCAGCGTCGACGAGCTCACCGCCACCGCCACCGGCACGGTGTTCGTTCGTTCGACGGACGTCGGAGGCCTGACCCGCGTCCTGAGTGACCTGCACGCGGGCGTGGTCCCGGCCAACGACGAGGGACTCAGTGTCTCAGGACTCACCTCGGACCAGATCGGCGAGGCGGCCTTCGCCGCGGGCATCACCGTGTGGGAATTGACGCCGCAGCGGGCCTCCCTCGAAGATGTGTTCATGGACCTCACGGCCGATTCCTTGGAGTACGGTCACTCGAGCAACGTCGTCGTCCCGTGAGCCACGCACCCACCCTGGTGGACATCACGCGATCCGAGTGGCTCAAATTCCGCTCGGTGCGCGCCACCCTGATCGGCGTGGTGACCTTCCTCGTCCTCACCATCGGCTTGGCCGCCCTGATCACTCTGGTGATCAAGAGCAACTGGTCCCAGCGCAGCACCCTGGACAAGTTGGCCTTCGATCCGGTGACGACGAGTCTGGTCGGAGTGTTCCTCGCCGAATTCGCGGTGGGGGTGATGGGCGCTCGCTTCATCACCTCGGAGTACGCCTCGGGAGCGATCCGCAGTACGCTCGCGGCCGTGCCACGACGGGTTCACCTCGTCGCGGCCAAAATCATCGTGTTGTTGGTGACCTTTTTCATCTTGAGTGAGATCGTGGTCGTCGTCGCCTTCGAACTGGGTCAGTTCATTTACCGCACGGGACACCTGCCCTGGGCGTCGTTGTCCAATGCCACCGACGCGCGCGCCGTCGCCTTCGCGGGGATCTATCTGACGTTACTGACGCTAATGGGTTTCGGCCTGGGTCTCATTTTTCGCACCACTTCGACCACCATCAGCGTCTACGTGACGTTGCTCTTGATCGTGCCCATTATTACGGCGTTCCTACCTTCGTCGTGGCAGAACGACATCTCGAAATATCTGCCCTCGAACTTGGGACGCGCCATGATGTCGCCCGACCTCAGCGGTTCGAGTTTCGCGTGGGACACGTCGGCGATCCTGCTGCTGGTCTATACCTGCGCGATCGTGGGTGCGGGCACGTACCTGCTGACCCAGCGCGACGCCTAGGCCCGCACCCCGCTCCCGCGGAGAAAAAAATTACTCACCGGTTACCCGACCAACTCGGCGTTACCGTCGAGTTACCGCGCGAGCAGCGGGGAGGAAAAATATCACTGTGTCATAATGAACGTTCATGATTGAATCCACTGAAAATAGTGGGCCGTCGCACGACGAAGAACTTGACTCTACTTTCTTCGGTGAAGGACACCCGGTCGGCCTACCGACTTTCGAACCCGAAGTAGGGATTCACTTGCGCAACCGGCGCAAGATAAATAGTCCCGGTGAGCTTCTGACGCTCCAGGAGTTGGTGCACTTCAAAGCCAGCCACGGTCGGTGGAGCATTGGCAAGGACCTCATCGGCCTCATCCGCCGAGGTCCCGCGGGCGAGCACGACGAGTCCTACCTCGACAAACTGCGACGAGAGTCGGGCCGTGGCAAGACCGAGTCCTCCACGTACGGGCTCGCGGCGTTCGAGGGACACCCGGTGGTGCTCTACGCGATGAACTGGGACTTCTTCGCGGGATCGCTCGGCGTGGTTTCGGGCGAAACCTTTCAGGCCGCCGCGGACCTGGCGATCTCCAAGAAGCTACCGTTCGTGAGCGTGTACGTCTCCAGCGGCGTGCGACAGCACGAGAACTTCGCGGGTCTCACCCAGATGACGCGAATGGTTGAAGCCATTCGTCATTACAAGGAGAAGGTCGCGCTCCCCCAGATCGCCGTCCTCCTGGGTAACGTCTGGGGCGGCGTCTCGGCGAGTGCCGTGCCCAACGCCGATCTCATTCTCGCGACGTCGGGCACCGACTTCGGCTTCGCCGGTCCGAACGTGATCGAGGCCTTCGAAGGTAGTGCCGTACCCTCGGGCTCCCAGAGTGCCGAGGCGAACCTGCTCGACCGCAACATCGACGTGGTGCTCCCGGACGTCAAGGAACTGGTGACCTACGTGGGCAGCCTCCTGTCCTCGACGATGCCGCCCGACCGCCAACACCAGTTGACCGCCGAGACGGTGCCCTCGATTCGCAACATCACCGCCCCCGACGCCCGTCGCTCGTTTGATTTCGGAGTGGTCGGTATCCACGGTCCCACGTTCGAGATCGCCAAGGACGCCGAGTTCGTGCGCCCCTCGCCCTCGCGTACGGCCTCGCTCGATCCGGCCGACGCCCTGGTCGAGCGCTACCAGGACCTGATGACCGACGCCAATCGCATCGACCTGGAGTTCATCGCCCGCTACGCCTTCAGCGACGCCACCGCGGTCTACAACTTCGTCCAGGAACCCGATTACCGGCGCTACCCGGCCATCGTGGGAGCCTTCGCCAAAATTGGGGCCCAGCCCTTCGTCATCGTGGGCACGCAACCCTCGTATCAGCGCATCGGTGACACCGTGGTGAAGCGACCGTCCAATCCAGCACCGGAGGACTTCGCTTTCATGGAACGCATGCTCGATATCGGCGAACGCCTGGGACTGCCCGCAGTGTTCGTCACCGATACCCTGGGCGCCAAACCGACGCTCGAGAGCGAACGTCGGGGTCAGAGCCGGGCCATCGCTCGCTCGATCCTCAAGGGGATCGACTACTCCGAACCCGTCATCACCGTGGTCGCGGGAGCCCTTGGCTCGGGCGGGGGCCTCGCCACGACCCCCATGGCCGATCACGTGATCATGCTCGAAAAGGCCATGGCCTTCGTCGCCGAGCCACGCTCGGCCGCCTCCATCCTCTACAAGACGCCCAGCCCTTCGCACGAGCAGGTCAAGGTCACTGTCTCGACCATGCGCTCGACCGCGGCCGATCAACTCGACCTCGGGCTCATTGACGAGGTGGTCGCCGAGGACCCCAATCCGTTCGTCACGGTCGAGCATCTCCATCACGCGATACTCGCCTCCTTCGTCGAGCTCTCGAGCCTTTCGCAAAAGAAGCGCCGCGCTCGACGCCACGAGCGCATTCGCAACCTCCGCGCTTTCGAAATCGTCCAGGAGTAGCTCTCCCTTACCCGCCGAGTAACTCCGCGGAGTCCTGACCCAAGCGTCGCGGGCCCGACCGTACCTCGGGGCGAACGCCGTCGATGCGCAGGGGTGAGCGTAGGGTGCGCACCGGTCCGCGGGGCGAATCCATCTCGCCGACGAAATCGCCGTCGCGCACGGCCACCTGATCGAACGCCCCGTCGACGTCGAGGATGGGCGCGTGCGGCACCCCCGAGGAGGTGAGTCGTTCGAGCCAGTGCGTCGTGTCGCGCGTCGTGAAGACCTCCTCGAGCGCGCCGCGCAGCACGTCGCGATCAGCGACGCGTTGGTCGTTGCGTCGCCAGTGCTCCCACGGCGCCGTCGCGGGCGCCCCGAGAGCGAGCACCAAACGCTCGAACTGAGCGTCGGTACCCACCGCGAGCATTAACAATCCGTCACGAGTTCTTACCGCCCCATAAGGGGCGATGGAGGGATGGTCGTTGCCGAGTCGCCGCGGGGCGACGCCGGTGGCGAGGTAGCCCTGGGCCTGGTTCACCAGCGCACTCATCGTGGATTCGAGGAGAGGTACCTCGAAGTGTCGTCCGGGTCGGCCCGCGAGGCGAGCGTAGAGCCCCGTCACGAGGGCGATGGCGCCGTAGAGACCGGTCACGACGTCGGCGACGGGGGCCCCGACCTTGGTGGGCTCTCCTCCGCGCGCACCGGTCACCCCCATCAGGCCCGATCGGGCCTGGGCCAGGACGTCGAAACTCGGCTCTCGCGAAAGCGTCGACGAGGAGGACGCGGGCGTGACGCTCACCCACACGCAGCCGGGGTTGACCCGACGCAGCCGCTCGATGTGAAGTTCGGCGTACTGCGCGGGCAAGAAATTCTCGATCACCGCATCGGCGCGTCGCACCAGGGCCTCGACGGCCGCGAAGTCCCCGGGGTCGAGTAGATCGGCGACGACGTTGCGTCGGTGCCGATTCACCGCCAGGTAGTACGTGGCGTCGTCGCCGAAGTAGGGCGGCGCCAGTGCTCGCACGGGGTCGCCACGGGGACCCTCCACCTTGATCACGTCCGCCCCCAGGTCGCCCGCGATCATCGCGGCGAGGGGACCCGCGAGCACCCGCGAGAGATCGAGGACCCTCACTCCCTCGAGGGGCAATCCGGTACCGACATTCACCGCGGAGAGCTCCCAGACCACGTAGAGACTCTAGACCCGTGCGCAATGCGCACGACGTCGGCGACGTTCTCGCCACTCCCGCACGACTCGATCACCCAGACCCACGACGGGGAGGGGCGTGTGGACCTAGACGCGTGCCACGTAGCGGCTCAGGTGCAGCGCCACGTCGTCGACGATATCGAGCGCGTCGGGGATCACGTGACCCATTCGTAGGAATCCGTGCAGCATCCCCTCGGCCTCGAGGACTTCCACGGGAACCCCGAAGTGTTCGAGTAGTCCGGCGTACGCAATGGCCTCGTCGCGTAGGGGGTCGTACTGCGCGACCACCACGATGGCCGGTGCGACCCCCGTGAGATCGACGTTGAAGAGGGGGGTCACGCGTGGATCGGTCAGATCGGTCCAATCCGCCAAGTACTGGCGGTAGTCGCGACGCAAGTCGTCCATCTCCAAGATGTACCCACTCGCGTAGCGGTGCGACGAGTCGGTGACGACCGCCGGGCCCAACGTGGGGTAGATGAGGACCTGACCGGCGAGGGTCACGTCGTGACGCACGGCCGCGCTCGCCACGGCGACGAGGGCGGCCCCGGCCGAGTCGCCCATGGCGATGATCTTGCTCTGGGACCCGGCGAACTCTTCGACGTGCGCGCTCACGTAGCGCAGAACGTCGATGGCGTCATTGACCGCCGCGGGAAACGGGTGCTCGGGCGCGAGGCGATAGTCCACGGCGAGGAACCGCGTGGACGTGTCCACGCTCAACCGACGACACAGCGCTTCGTGCGTGTCGAGGTCGCCGAAAACGAAGGACCCTCCGTGGAGGTACACCACCAGAGCGTCACCGTGCTCGCGTGGGGGTACGAGCAAACGGCAGCGCAACTCGCGGCCCTCGAGGGCAATGATGGCGTCACGCACGTCGGCCATCTCCTCCAAGGGGCCGCGCTGGCGCATCGCGCGCTCACGGTAGTCGCGTCGACGATTCTCGAGTGAATGCGAATGACGCGGTGCGGTGCGCGTCGCAAGTGACTGCAGGTACTTCTCGTAATCGGGATGGATCATGGCGTCCCCTCGTCAATGCGTCAGCCTAGACAAGGATGGCGGGTCCCGCGAGTTACCCGGTGGCGGGCACGACTACAAAACTTTGGAGAGGAAGCTCCGCAGCCGCTCCGAGCGCGGACTCCCCAACATGTCCGCCGGTGCTCCGGACTCCTCGATAACGCCCTGGTCGAGGAAGTAGACGGTGTTGGCCACCTCACGAGCGAAACCCATCTCGTGGGTCACCACGATCATGGTCATTCCGCTAGCGGCCAGGTCGCGCATGACGTCCAGCACTTCGCCAACCAGTTCGGGGTCCAAGGCCGACGTCGGTTCATCGAACAACATGAGTCGCGGTTCCATCGCGAGCGCGCGGGCGATGGCGACGCGTTGCTGCTGCCCGCCGCTGAGTTGGGAGGGATAGTTCCTCTCGCGCGACTCGAGCCCCACGCGCGCGAGGAGCTCGCGCGCGCGTCGCTTGGCGTCGTCCTCCTTGACGCCGCGTACCTTCACCTGTCCGATAGTCAGATTCTCCAGTACCGACAGGTGTTGGAAGAGGTTGAACCTCTGAAACACCATGCCGATATTGGCGCGTTCGCCGCAAATCTGCTTGTCGGAACTCTCGTAGAGTTTGCCGTTGTGGAGCTGGTAGCCGACCAGATTACCCTCGACCCGAAGCTCCCCCGCGTCGTGCTTCTCGAGGTGGTTGATACAGCGAAGGAACGTGGACTTTCCCGAGCCCGAAGGCCCGATGAGGCACGCCACCTCTCCTTGCGACACCACCAGGTCTACGCCCCGCAACACCGGCACGTTCGCGTAGGACTTGGTGACGCCGCGCGCCTCGACCATGGTCGTCATCGCGCCACCGCCGAGTGGCGAACGAGACCGCGCAGCGACGTCACGTCGTGACGAAGGCGCTGGATCGGGGTCATGGGTTGGGTCCGTAGCGCCCCGCGCGCGAAGCGTCGTTCGAGGTAGAACTGCCCGATGGAGAGCACGGTGGTCAAGAACAAGTACCACAGACTCGCGGTGATGATGAGTCCAATGATCTCGTAGTTACTCGCGTAGATATTCTGCGCTCGACCAAAGAGTTCGAGGACGCCGATCGACGCGGCCAGGGAAGTGGTCTTGAGCATGGAGATCACCTCGTTGCCCGTGGGGGGAACGATTACTCGCATCGCCTGGGGCAACACGACGAGTCGCAGGGACTGGCGTCGGGTCATGCCCAGCGACGTCGCGGCTTCGACCTGACCCTCGTCCACCGAGATGATGCCCGCTCGCGCGATCTCGGCCATGTAGGCGGCCTCATTGAGACCGAGTCCCAGAATGGCGGCGGTGATTCCCGAGATGATCGTCGACGGCGCACTGACGAAAGTGACCGGAAGGAACGGCAGCCCGAGCGTCAACCTCGGATAGAGCAAACCGACCTCGAACCAGAAGAATATCTGCACGTACACCGGGGTCCCGCGAAAGAACCACGTGTAGACCCACGCCGGACCCGATAACAGTCGGTTCCTCGAAAGTCGCAAAATGGCGATGAAGACGCCGAGCACGATGCCGATCAGCATCGCCACGGCGGTCAGTTCCAAGGTCAAGAGGACCCCGTGTAGCATGTCCGACGAGAACAACCACCGGCCCACGACGTTCCACTGGAACCGCCACTTCGTCGTCGCGTGACACACGCGCTGGCCGGCCCTGGTAACGCACGCACTGAGTCCGGTCGGGATTCGCGAGAACAGTGTGTGGACCACCATCGCAATGAATACGAGGACGACTACTGCACCCACCCACTGTCCGACGTGACGAACCGGGACTACCTCAAGACCCGAATGTTCCTCTGTCGACATCGCAGTTCACGCGATGGGTTCGGCGGAACTACGACTTCGCGCCGTTGAGCACCATCTTCGACGCCGGCAGGGCCCCGGTGGTTACGCCCCACTTCTTGAGAATGGCGCCGTAGGTTCCGTTCGCGACCAACGTCTTGGTGGCCGCCTGGATGGCCTTGGCCAATTTCAGTCCATTCGCGGTCTTGGGAGTGGCGATGCCGTAGGGGAACACGTTGACGGGCTTCCCCGTCAACTTGAACACGCCCTGGGCCAGCGACACGATGTACCCGGCGACTTGGCTGTCCACGAAGCCGGCGACGGCCTGACCCGACTGAACGGCCGCGTTCGCCTCGGTCTGCGTGCCGAAGGACAGAACGGTGACTTTCTTACCGCCGCTGCACTTCACGCTCTGCGCGTCCGTTTGCTCGGTGGTGCCCGTCTCGACGGCCACCTTGTCACCGCAGAAACTCGTCAGGTTCTTGAACACGAACTTCGACGTGCTGAGGATGTAGACGCCCTCGCCCGCTTGGAAATAGTCCACGAAGTTCACTTGCTTCTCGCGCGCCTTCGTGTCGGTGAACGACGAGTTACCGATCTGGTAGCGAGCGCCTTCGATGCCACCAATGATGTTGTCGAACGTAACGTTGTTCTCTTTGTACTTGATACCCAAGGTCGTGGCGATCGCCTTCATCAGATCGACGTCGAAACCGACCATGGTCGACCCCTTCATCGACTCGTCGGGCGGGTACGTGGCGTCGGTGGCGACTTGGAGCGTCGTCCCCTTGTAGAGCGCCGGCACCAGGGCCGCGTCCTTCGCGTTGTACGTTCCCGTCATGGGGCTCGCGCCCGCGGTGACGACGCCCGAGACGAGTAATGCGGCGGCTCCCGCGACGACAATCGCTGAGCGCGTACGGGTGAATCTCTTCATAGAAGTCTCCCTAATTCATCATTGATCACAACCACTACAACAAACTGGAGCGGACGACCGGGCTCGAACCGGCGACCTCGACCTTGGCAAGGTCGCGCTCTACCAACTGAGCTACGTCCGCGTGGTGACCCAGTGTAGCCGATACGACGAGCGCGTCCACGCGTACCGTCCCCAATTATTGTGACGTTTTCGAGTCGAAAGTCAGCGCCCAGAACTGCCGAAACCACTCTCACCACGCTGTGAATTCGACAGGACCGCGACCTCGCGGAAGTCGGCGGACGGTGTGGCCACGACGACGAGTTGGGCAATGCGGTCACCGGGTTGAACGGTGTAGGTCTCCTTACGGTCGAGGTTCACCAGGGCGACTTTGATCTCTCCGCGATACCCCGGGTCGATGAGTCCCGGAGCGTTGGCGCACGTGATGCCGTGACGTGAGGCCAACCCACTACGCGGCAGAACCAAGCCCGCGAAGCCCTCGGGTAACGCCATGCTCAGTCCCGTTCGCACGAGGGCCCGACTCCCGGGCGCCAGAACGCACCCCTCGATCGCCACCAGGTCGCCGGCGTCGCCGGGATACTGGGGGCGAGGAATCACCGCGTCGGGGTGGAGTCGATGGATCTCAATCCTCATGGTCGGCACACTACCGCCGAGGGCGAGTCCTTGAGTAGTCTCACAAGGTGCTTGCGTGGATGGACCTCGAGATGACCGGACTCGAACCTCAGCGCCACGTCATCGTCGAGATTGCCACGATCATCACCGACGACAATCTCGCCGTCCTGGCCGAAGGTCCGGACCTGGTCATTCACGCGTCGCCCGAGGAATTGGCGCAGATGGGCGACTTCGTTACCCATATGCACACAAAATCTGGCCTTTTGCCCATGATCGCCACGTCAACCGTGTCGGTGCGTGACGCGGAGATCGCCACGCTCGATTTCATGAAGTCCCACATCGCCGAGGCCCGCAGCGTCCCGTTGTGCGGTAACTCAATCGGAACGGACCGGCGATTTCTCGAGCAGTACATGCCCGAACTCGAGGCCTTCTTTCATTACCGCAACGTCGACGTCTCGACGATCAAGGAGCTGGCGCGTCGCTGGCACCCCGATGTCCTCGCTTCACTACCCGACAAGGCGACGACGCATCGCGCCCTCGACGACATACGCGAGTCCATTGGCGAATTGCAACACTATCGTTCGACCCTATTTCCTGCGCCGGACACTGGGGTAACGTCGGACCAATGATCCCGCGCGCGCGTACTCTCTTGGAGGTCCGTGCGGAGTTGACGGGCCCGAACGAACCTTTCGAGCTCGTCGACGTCGAGGTGGACGGCGTCAGTTTCCGGACTTGGAAGAACGCGCCGGCGAACTTGGTGCAGATTCTTGAACGGTCGCGCACGTTCGCGGACCGAGAATTCATCGTCCACGAGGGTCAGCGCCTCACCTTCGCCGAGCACTACTGGCAAGCCGCCACCATGGCGCGACGACTGGTGGCCACAGGCATCGCCCGCGGTGATCGCGTGGCGATCGCCGCCCGTAATCTGCCCCAGGGCATCGTCACGTTCTGGGGTGCATTGGCGGCCGGGGCCACCGTGGCGCCCCTCAACGCCTGGTGGACGAGCGAAGAGTTGGCCTACGGCCTCAACGACTCCGCCGCGACCGTCCTCGTGGTCGACGAGGAACGCTTGGCCCGACTCCGCAAGCAGTTCAACAACCTCGTACACCTTCGCCACATCGTGGTCATCAGTGACGACCCCGCGCACGCGGCGGACCTGGGCAAGCCCCACGACGTCATCGCCCTGCGCGGTTTTCAGGACTTCCTGGGGGAGATTGACTGCACCAATCCTGTGCCGTCGCTGGACATCGGGCCCGATCACGACGCCACCATCTTCTACACCGCGGGAACCACGTCCAAGCCCAAGGGTGCGGTCGCCACGCACCGTAACAGTGTGGTGAGCGTCATGTCCCTCGCCTTCGCCAATCGTTGCCGGGACCTCGCCGCAGGAATCGACACTGGTACCGCGAGGGAGGTCACCTTGTTGAACATCCCGCTCTTTCACGTCACCGGAGCCCTCGCGGGACTGGTCGCCCACACCGCCAGCGGCGGCGCGCTCGTCACGATGCGCCATTTCGACGCGGGTCGCGCCCTGGCCCTCATCGAACGCGAGCGCGTCACCACCGTGGGGGGCGTTCCCACCATCGTCCAGCAGTTGCTCGCCCACCCCGACGTGAAGAAGTTCGACCTCACGTCGATTCGCTCAGTGAGCTACGGTGGCGCACCAGTCCCCGAGGACCTCCCCGCGCGCGTCAAGGCCGCCCTACCACGGGCCATTACCAGCAATGGATACGGACTCACCGAGACCTCGGCGCTGGTCGCGCAGATCAGCGGCGAGGACTACCTCGCACATCCCACGAGTTGCGGGGTCGCGGTGCCGGTGTGCGATGTCTGCGTGGTTCCCGAATCCTTCGACGGACCCGAACCGAACCCGACGACACTCTGCGCACCCAACGTCGCGGGCGAACTCTGGGTCAAGGGACCCAACGTGGTGCGCGGCTACTGGCGCAAACCCCAGGCGACGTCGCAGACCTTTTCGCGCGGTTGGGTGCGCACCGGTGACATCGCGCGAGTGAGCGAGGACGGGCTCATCTACATCGTCGAGCGCTCCAAGGACATGATCATCCACCGCGGGGAGAACGTCTACCCCTCGATGGTGGAGGTGCACCTCAGCGCGCACCCCGCGATCGCCGAGTGCGCCGTGATCGGGCTGCCCGACGAAGAGGAGGGCGAAGAGGTGGTCGCCGTCGTGGTCCTACGCGAGGAGGGGTTGGCCACGATCGAGGAGATCGCCGACTTCCTGCGACCCCGCGTCGCGAGTTTCGAAATGCCCTCGCGCTTCTACGTCCGGCCCTTCGCCCTTCCGCGCAACGCACAACTCAAGATTCTTAAGCGCGAACTCCGTGACGCACTCGTGCACGAGGACTTCTAACGAGTCGGCCTCGCCACGACACCCGCCACGCTCCCCACGGGTGAGCGTGGCGGGTGTCGGCGACTACAAGTTGGGCTGTGGGGTGGTGCGCAGGTAGGGCTTGATCTTAGTGACGCCCTTGGGGAACTTGATCTGGGCATCTTCGTCGCTGACCGAGTTGGCGATGATCACGTCGCCCCCGTTGGTCCAGTTCACTGGTGTGGCCACGGAGTATCCCGCGGTCAACTGCAGAGAGTCCAAGACCCGCAGGATCTCGTCGATGTTACGCCCCGTCGAGGCGGGGTACGTCAGGGTCAACTTGACCTTCTTGTCGGGCCCAACGATGAACACGCTACGCACCGTCAAGGTGTCGTTGGCGTTGGGGTGGATCATGTCGTAGAGGTCCGCCACCACGTGGTTCTCGTCGCCGATCAGGGGGAAGTTGAGTTCCGCCCCCTGCGTCTCGCCAATGTCGGCCTTCCACTTATTGTGCGACGTGACGTCGTCCACCGACAAACCAATGATCTTGGTGTTGCGGGCGTCGAATTCCGCTTTACGCTTGGCGAATCCGCCCAATTCGGTGGTGCACACGGGCGTGAAGTCCTTGGGGTGCGAGAACAAGATGCCCCAGCCGTTCCCCAGCCACTCGTGAAAACTGATGGTACCTTCCGTGGTGTCCGCCGTGAAGTCCGGGGCCACGTCGCCAAGGCGAATCGCCATGTTTGCTCCTTGTATGAACGATGTCAGTCGCTCGACTGAACGGTCTCAGTCTAGCCACGTGGGGGCAATTGTTTCATATCTCTAGTTGATTTGTAGATAATATGATCGCGGGGGCCCGCTTTCCTGAGAAACTAGTGGCATGAACCACCCCCCCGTCGTCGCCGCCTTCGATCTTGACGGGACCCTCACCCGTGGCGGCAGCGTCTTTCACTGGCTGCGGTTCCTCTCGAGTGACGCCACCGTGGCGCGCGCCGCGCTCCCCCTGACGGTGCCCCTGGTCGTGGGGGCGTTGCGAGCGGGACACTGGGCCGATTCAGCCAAGGAACGTCTCTTTCGCGCGGTTCTCCAGGGACGCGACCTCCACGACGTGACCGTCGCGTCGCGGGACTTCATCCTGCACCACCTCGAGGAAGAAGGGCGCCCCGAAGTCCTCGGTCGCCTGACGTGGCACCGCGATCAGGGCCACGACGTCGTCGTGGTTTCGGCCTCACCCCAGCTCTACGTCGACGTCGTGGTCGCGGAGTTGTCCATCGCCGGGGGCCTGGGCACCCGACTGGCGGTGGATCACCGGGGGCGTCTGACGGGTGGCTACGAGGGAAATAACTGTCGCGGCACCGAGAAGATGCGCCGCCTCGAGGAATGGATCGCTTCGCGTCACTACGACCAGGCACCCATCATCTACGCCTACGGGAATTCTCGTGGCGATCGACGATTGTTGGCGGGGGCGAACTACCCCTTCGACGCGGGGCGAATGGGTCGTTGGGGTGCCCTGCGTAATTTCCCACGGTTGGCCGACGAATTGACGTCGCCCACGAGCGAGGCCTGAGGGCGCGCCCGGGGCGCCTGAGACGATACGTTCGCACCGCGAGAGGAGTCGGACCGCCACAATTCCCAACGGACCCACAATCCTTCGACCGTTTCGCACCAATTGAGGGTTTTGTACGGAACCCGGCCGTTACTGTGGCCCAATGAGGGTAGGTGACGGGGGTAACGTGATTCCAAACGCGCGCGCGCCAATCAGTTCGCTCGACGACCACGCGACGCTCGGTCCCGCGGGCGCCGACGAGCCTCGCGCGCCCTCGACCCACCCCGTGACACCGGAGTACCTGGCGATGCTCGAGGCGGTCGGGCAGAACAACACCGATCTCATCGCGATCGTGGACGCGCTCGGGCGCGTCGTCTACGGCAACCCGGTCGC
>JAJZEN010000156.1 GCA_021828545.1 Actinomycetes bacterium | reverse complement strand
CGCATCGTTGGCGGTCGTCGACGCCGTCGCAGTTGTCGTTGTCGAGAGGATCACCTGACTGGCGGCCGCCGGACTCACGGTCACGGACGCCGAACCGCTAGCCCCTCCCGGTCCGGTGACACCCAGAGTCGGAGTCTCGGCCGCGGTGTCGCCGAAGTTCACGCTGACCGAGGAGCTTCCGGCGGGTACGGACACCGCGGTGATCGGCGCACCGGTGCTGGAGGCGAAGTAGCCACTGCCCGTCGTCGACAGGTTGAGCGGAGTCGCGCCCGTGGGTGAGACCGCGTTTCCATACTGGTCCTGCAGCACGAGGGTCATCGCATCGTTCGCGGTACTGCTCGCGGTCGTCGTCGCCCCGACGTTCACCTGTACCTTGCTCAACGGTCCAGCGACGACGTTCACCGTGGTGGTGGCTGAAGTTAGTGTGCCGCTCGACGCCGTGACGTGCACGGACTCGGCCGCGGTGTCGCCGAAGTACACCGTGGCGCTACTCGACCCGTTCGGGAACGTCGCGGTCGTTGTGTTCGGCGCGACCCCATTGGTAGTGGCGAAGTAGCCGGATCCGTCCTGGGACAGATCGACCGTGGTGGTGCCCGTGCTCACGGTCGGGGCGCCGCTGGCGCTGAGCAACGTGAGGGTCAATGTCTCGTTCGTCACACCACTGGCACTGACCGAGTTGGCACCCGCGGACATGGCGATCTTCGCGGGTCCGGGAGCGCTCACCGTGAATTGTATGGAATTGGTGGCGGGCAGGTAGTTGGCGTTCCCGCTGTCGGAGAACGTCAGCGTGCATTGACCCACTCCAATTAGTTGCACGGTGCCTCCCGTGGCCCGACAGATGTTCGCGGTACCGGTGACACTGATCGTTCCGGCGGCGCCGCTGCTACTGACGGGGTCCTGCGACGTCGCCGTGGCCGTGACGTTCACCGTCGTACCCACCTGGGGATTCGTGGGGGCCGAGGAAATGGCGATGTTGTTGCTCCCACGCCCAGAGTAGAACGCGGTCGATGTGGTACTCACGGTTCCGTCGCTCGCCGACAGGATGATGTTGCCCGCGGTGGCCGGGATGATGTTGTTGAACACCGCGATCCCCGACGCATTGGTCGACTCGGTCAGCGTACTTTGGGTCGACAGGGTCCCTCCGCTCGACACGCTCAACGTGACGGGATCGAACGAGATGGGCAGGCCACTGGCGTCGGTGATCTGGACGTCGGCCGTGGTGGGGCTTCCCGCCGTCGTCGGTGAAGGTTCCTGGGTGAAAGTGACCGTCGCCGGCGTGATGGCGTTGGTATTGATGACGGTGGAGCCCCACGTGGAACTATTCACCGTCATGCCCGAACCACACGTGATCGTGCAGAGGGCCTCGATGGGCGCGTTGGTGACTCCCGATTGGTACTGGTAATCGTCGTAGGTGACGACCTGGGTCAACAGCGCCCCCCCCGGTGACGTGCAGATGGAAGCGGGGACCTGGTACGAGCAGGCGTAGAAAGTGACCGTGCGCGTATTCGCCGAACCGGGGTTCCACACCGTGCTACACCACACCGCGATCTGATGACTGTCGATGGACGGGAGGTCGGCGACGACGGTCCCCCCCCAACACGCCGTGACCGGACTGGGCGAATTGGCGCTCTGGCTCGTGGAGATGAGGGGGTTGTAGCGAACGTACTGCTCGGAAATCTTCATCATGCCGGTGGCGTCGGTGCGCAGGGCCTCGACCCCGGTGAAGACCTTCGAATTATTGAGGTCGTTGGTGGCCCACGTCGCCAACGCCGTGGCCACCAATCCCACCGCGACGATGAAAATCAGCGCCAGGATCAGAATCGCGCCTCGTTCGTCGAGCCCTCGTCGCGTCACCTCTCCTCGATCACGGCGTTTCATACGCGACCTCCCCGGCATCGGCGACGCCCCTCACTCGATGGACACACGAAGGGTTCAGCGGTTTCACCAAGTCCGTGAGAGGAGACGCTATCTTCATGCTCGCACCGGCGACGACGGTGGCGTGACACTGCTGACGTAGCCCGACGACGGGGTCACGGCCGTAATGGTGACGTAGTAGTAGGAGCCATTCGTTAGATTCGTGATGGTCCCGCCCGACACAATGGCGGCGGGTGCGGTGCAACCACTATTCATGGCGGAATTGATGCACGCCTGGACGCTGAAGGACGACGGCGCGACGCCGTTGGGTCCTGAGAACGTCACTCGTAACGACGTCGAGGACACTGCGGTCACGGACGTAATGGACGCATTGCCCAGAACGCTGGTGTCCGCGTGCCCACCACTGGTCAACGAGGGCGCCGACGCCGCGAAGCCCGCGGTCGGGTTCGCGTTCGCGCTCACCGTGGCGTAGTAGGTGGTGCCCGGCGAACCCGCGACGAAACTCAGTCCGCTCACCTGGCCCCCGGGGACGATGGTGGCGGGTGCGGTGCAACCACTGTTCATGGCGGAATTCGTGCACAGGGTGACGCTGTAGGAGGCAGGGGCGGTTCCCGTGGAACCGCTGAAGTTCACCACCAGCGAACCCGCCACCGTGCCGTAGTTGAGGCCGACCCCCGTGGGAGTGACGTAGACGCTGGTGTCGAGGTGACCGGCACTGGTCGTCGAGGGCGACGACGCCAAGTAGCTCGGTGACGCGTTCGCGCTCACCGTGGCGTAGTAGGTGGTGCCCGGCGAACCCGCGACGAAATTCAGTCCCGTCACCTGGCCACCCGACACAATGGCGGCGGGTGCGGTGCAACCACTGTTCATGGTGGAAACCGTGCACAGGGTGACGCTGTAGATCTGGCCCGCGGGCGCGTTACTCGACCCGTTGAAGGTCACGACCAGCGAACCCGCCACCGTACCGTAGTTGAGGGTGACCCCGGAGGGCTGAGTGAGTTGCGACGTCGCGAGCACGGTGCCACTGGACTGGACGGTCGAATTCAGATACCCCGTCGGTCCAAGGGCCGTCACCATCACGTAGTACGCGCTGCCCGCGCTGAGCCCCGTCAACGGTGCCCCGGAGGAATAGTTCGCTTGGGGCACGCAATTGGCGCTCATCAACGAATCCGTACAGGCCTCGACATTGTAGGACGATGGGGGTGTCCCGCCCGGCGCCGTGAAACTGGCGCTCACCGTACCCGTCTGGGTGCTCGAGGGGGTCAGCGTGAGACCCGAGGGCGCCTCGAGCACGCTGGTGTCCGCGTGCCCACCACTGGTCAACGAGGGCGCCGACGCCAAGAAACCGGGTGACGCGTTCGCGCTCACCGTGGCGTAGTAGGTGGTGCCCGGCGAACCCGCGACGAAACTCAGTCCGCTCACCTGGCCCCCGGGGATGGTGGCGGGTGCGGTGCAACCACTGTTCATGGCGGAATTCGTGCACAGGGTGACGCTGTAGGTCTGGCCCGCGGGTGCGGGAGTGGAACCGCTGAAGTTCACCACCAGCGAACCCGCAACAGTGCCGTAGTTGAGGCCGACACCGGAGGGTTGAGTGAGTTGCGACGTCGCCAGTACCGCACCATTCGAAGGTGCCGACGAATTGAGATAGCCAGTCGGTCCAAGGGCCGTCACGACGACGTAGTACTCGCTGCCCGCAACGAGCCCCGTTACCTGCGCGCCCGAGGAGTAACCCGTCTGCGTCACGCATCCCGCACTCATCGCGACATCGGTACAGGCCTCGACATTGTAGGACGACGGGGTTGTCCCGCCCGGCGCCGTGAAGTTCACCGTCACCGCACCGGTCTGGGCCGTCGACGACGCCAGCGTGAGCCCCGTCGGCGCTTCGAGCACGCTGGTGTCCGCGTGCCCACCACTGGTCAACGAGGGCGCCGACGCCGCGAAGCCCGCGGTCGGGTTCGCGTTCGCACTGACCGTCGCGTAGTAGACAGTACCCGACGAACCCGCGCTATAGCTCAGACCGCTCACTTGCCCCCCCGACACGATCGCCACGGGAGCGAGGCACCCGGAGGACATCCCCGAGGTCGTGCACAGCGTCGCACTGTAGGACGAGGGGAGTGCCCCCGTCGACGCCCCGAAGGTCAACTTGAGGGAACCCACGACGGAGCCGAAGCTCGGCGCCACTAACAGTGGCATCGCGTATTGACTCGTCGCGACCTGAGGCCCAATCGACGAGGACGCCGGGGACGCCAAGTAGCCCGGCGAAGCGTTCGCCGTCACCGTCACGTAGTAACTCGCACCCGATACCCCGGTGACAAAACTCAAACCAGTGATCTGACCGCCCGAAGTGAGCGACGGCGCGTTCACGCATCCTAAGCTCATCTGAGCGTCGCGACAGGCCTCCACCGTATAGGTTTGCCCAGCCACGGCGGGTGTCGCCCCAGTGAACGTGACGGCGATTGACCCGGCCACGGAGCCAAAGCCAAGTCCGACCCCCGTGGGTGCGGTCAGCTGCGATGTCGCGAGTACGGTGCCACTCGATTCGACGTTCGAGTTGAGATACCCGCTCGGACCGACGGCCGTGATCGCGACGTAGTACGACGTCCCCGGCACGAGGCCGGTCAGCTGAGAACCCGCCGAGTAGTTCGTCACCGTCACGCATCCGACACTCATCAAGGAGTCGGTGCACGCGGTGGCGTTATACGAGGTGGGGGCGGTGTTCCCCGGGGCACTGAAACCTGCGGTCACTGCGCCCGCCTGGGTCGTCGATGAGGCCAGATTGAGTCCGGTGGGCGTCTCCAAGATACTGGTGTCGTCATGGCCCGAACTCACCTGCGACGCGGGCGAGGCCAAATACCCCACCGAGCTGTTGGCGACCACGGTGGCGAAGTACTGGGCGCCGGGCGAACCCGCGCTGTAGTTCAAACCGCTCACCTGCCCCCCCGACGCGATCGCCACGGGAGCGAGGCACCCGGCGTTCATCGCCGAGTTCGTGCACAGCGTCACACTGTAAGTCTGCGCACTCGACGCGTTGCTCGATCCTGCGAACGTCACGCCCAGGGACCCCGCCGTTGTCCCATAGTCCAGTGCGACGCCCGTGGGAGCATTCAACTGAACCGACGCGTCCACTGGTCCCAACGCGGGGGACGTCGCGGCGATGTAGCCGAGTGACGCCGCGGCCTCCACCTGCACGTAATATCCGGTACCCTGCACCAGTCCGCTCAAAGTGCCCGGACCGGGCGACGCGAAGTTCGACGCGCTCACGCAGCCCACCGTCATCTGCGGGTCGGTGCACGCGCTCACCACGTAATTTTGCCCCCCCGGCGCATTGCTCGAGCCGTCGTAGTTCACCTCGAGGGCCCCGGCGGTCGTCGACGAGGGAGTCACCGACGTCACGGCGGGTGCGCTCAAGGGCACCGACGTCACGTTGAATGCGGCGCTCGTCGCGGTGACCTGTTGTCCCTGAAGAACAGCCGACACTTGGAGTTCGTAGCCTGATCCCAGTTGATCGATGCTACAACCCTGGTACTGGAAGGATCCGCCACCATTGAGCTGCGGTTGGCACGTGGATGAAAGGTTCGCCCCCTGGGGATTCGTGCTCGGGACGATTGACATCGTGAAGTAGGGCAGTCCCGCGGGAACAACGTTGCCCGCGGCGTCCTCCACCACGACGACCGGCTGCGTGGTGAATGCGCTATTGAGCGTCGCACCCGACGGACTCGCGGCGAACGCCAATTGCGACGGGACCGTACCGTACGTGGGCGCCGCGGGGGGCGAAGGGTCGGCCAGTACCACTTGGTGGGTGACGAAGGCCGAGGCGATGGCCGTAGAAATACGTACCGTCATCAACTGGGGTTGATACGGGGTGAAGTTGGCCGGAGTGAATTGCTGAGTTCCCGGGTCCCAGTAAGTGACCCCGGTGACGGTGACTGAGAATCCAGTAGGGAGTGTCATACCGGTGAGAAGTGATTGGTAGACGCTGAGCCCCTGTTGTGAGACGAAGATCGATGGATTGTTACGGATCTGGGAGTACGCCGTCGAGGTGATGTCGGCCATCGCGGTGGCCTCGTTCGAGAGATTACGGTGCTCGCTCGAGGCGGATATCGACGTCTGGAACGCCACGATGAGCGCGACGCCAGCCAATCCCAAGATAATGACGGCGAGGAGGACCTCGACCAGGGTGTCACCGCGGTCGCGCTGGCTCGAATTGGGTCTCGAGAACTCCCCCGGCACGACGAGTGCTGGAGAGGCGCCCCACGGTCCCCTGAGGGCACCGCGTCCAGCACGAGGTTTCACGTCATCCTTGCCGATCGCCGGCGACGAAGTGGGGTGCTTTGGTGTCATGGCAGTAGCAATCCAAAGGTGACACCCTCGAGACCAGCCCCGTGCATAGTCGCCTGAATAGACGTCGAGCCATTCGCGCCCGTCCCGCTCGCGGGGGGTGAAACCTCCAGCATGAGGGTTCCCGTCCGCGGAGTGCTCGCCTGAATGGTCGAGATACACTTGACAGTAGGCGCGTTCGAGATGGGCGCGGACAGCGGATTCCCATTCGCGTCGGTGATTCCTCCCCCATAATTGGTCGATCCGTCATTGTTCAGCGTGCTGCACGCGTTGCCTTCCAGGGAACTCGGATTCGTCGGATCACCTGGGTTATTGGGAATCTGATTAAAACTGAGATTGGACGACCAGGAAATATATTCGCCCGGGTCCGTGGTCTCAGCGTCAGCGGTGACGATCTCGTACCCACTCACGGGCGCACCACTCGAAGTAGTAAGATTGATGTTCGACAGTGAAACAGTATTTGTGGCTCCACTGGAAAATTGGTAAATCGCTGGCAAGGATTTCGAAGTGGTGCCCTGATAGCCGGGCGGTTGACCGACGCCTGTGTAGAACGGCTTGCCATTACTGATGTTACCGAGGAAGGCATCTTGGTACGTCGGAAACACGTGTGCACCAACAGTATTACCACCCGTCACCGTCAGGTCGGCGGTCAATTCGTAGCCACCCGGAACATACTCGGTGATGGGCAGGTTGGAAGGCATCACGCCACCCGTAAAATACTTGGAGAAGTCGAAGAAGCACAACTGACTGGCGTAGGTACCGGTTCCGGGCTGCGCGAAGTCACAGGTGTCGCCCGAGCCCACCACCCCGAGTTGGTTCGGGTTGGTTGAATCCGCCCCGAGCGGCTCGGCCGCGACCGTGTAGACGAAGGCACTCTTCGGCGCCGAGAGCGTGAATACGACACTCGTGACCCCGATGGTCGAGACCCACGACGCTGTCGAGATGACGGCGTTCGCCCTCGTCGTCACGGGGAGTGACTGGCAACCCGAAGAATCCGTGATGCTACAGGGCGGTTCCAGATCGTACGCGAGCGTTTGGCTCGTCGACGGTGCGCTCAGCGTCGCCGCACTGGAACATTCATCGCGCGCGAGCGAATAGAGCGCGCCCGTGGACTGGGCAACCTCGTTGTAGCTGACGTACTCCCCCGTACCCAGTTGAAGCCCGAGAACCTGGGTCCCGGGCCCACATTGGGTGACCGCCGGACTGGCGCTCGTCGTAATCATGGACGCCATCTGGACGTCCTTGGTGTAACTGGCCACCACCACTTGGGAGTTACCCGAGTCGCCCAACCGATTAGAGACCGATGACTGCAACGAGAAGACCGAGACCAGGCTCAGGGCGAGGGCACCCACGATGATGGGAATGAGTACCATGACGATGAGCAACTCTACAAGGGTAAAGCCCCGTTCGTCGCGCGACGTAGCTCGCGCGGCCCGGCGATCGAGACGAACGAGGAGCGACATTACTGTTTGACCTGGGAGTAGATGCCGTACATCGCCGAGATAAGGGCGACGGCGACGAAGCCAACGACCACCCCCATCATGATGATCACCGCGGGTTCGAACAACGACGTGGCGCGCTCCAATTTCGTCTCGAGTTCGCGGCTGTAGTAAGTGGCGGCCACCTCGAGTTGCTGATCGAGACTGCCGGTCTCCTCGCCCACGCGGAACATCTGACGAGCCGCGCCCGGGAAGAGCCCCGAGCGAGCGATCGGTCCGGCCAATCCCTGGCCCTCCATCATCTCGTCGCGGATGCTCAGCAGTGCGGTTCGGTAGAGCGAATTGTTCGACGACTCCGCGGTGATGGTCATTGAACGAGGAAGGTCCACCCCCGCGCGCAGCATCGACGAGAGGACCCGGCACACCCGCTCCAAAATGGCGGTCTGGGTGAGATCACCCACGACGGGAAATTTCAGGAGAATCTTGTCCAGTCGCGCGCGACCACGGGGTGAGCGACGCATGGCGATGAATCCGGCCACTAGCGCAATAACGCAAGCGAAGATGATGTACCAGTAGGTCGAGAAGAAGGAGGACGCGCCGAGCAACAATCTCGTTGGTAGGGGCAACTTGGCGTTGAGGGACTTGAAGAAGACCACAAAACGCGGCAGCACGAAGGCCCCCAAGACGATGACGGTGATGACCGACATAACCGAGACCACCGCCGGGTAGACCAACGCCGCCGAGATGCGTCCGCGCGCCTTGGAGTCACGTTCGATGTAATCAGCCAACTGATTGAGGACGCCGTCGAGGTTCCCGGTCAGCTCGGCGGACTCCAGGATTCCTACGTAGAAGGCGGGGAACGCTTCGGGGTGGGACTTCGCCGCGGCGGCGAACGTGTCGCCCGCCCTCAGGTCGTCGATCATCTCGAGGACGATCGCGTTGAGCATTTTGTGGGACGTCTCTTCGACGATCACCTCGAGGGCCTCCATGATGGGAATACCCGATCGGATGAACACCGCGAGCTGGCGCGTGAAATTCATAACGTCCTTACGCGGCACCTTCTTCTTGGTTATCTCGAACTGCATGACGTTCTTCTTCTCGGACACCTCGATGGGCTGAAATCCCCGGTCGAGGAGCGCGAGGTGCACGGCACCCGAGGACACCGCCGACTCGACGCCGTTGACGCGGGCGCCCTCGGTGTTGTAGGCCTCGTAGCGATACTTGTGCGACGTGGGTTTGCGGTTGCGACTCATAGTGTGTACATGCTCCGAATCACCTCTTCAATGGTCGTAATTCCCTGATCCACGAGTCCGATGGCCTCCTGGCGCATGGTGCGCATCCCTTGGCGCACCGCCATCGAGCGCAGTTCCTCTTGCGTCGCCCAGCCGACCACCAGTCGCCGAATCTCGGGGGTCATGATGAGGAGCTCGTAGACCCCGATCCGGTCCTTGTACCCGGTATGGCTACAGAAGTTGCACCCAGTTCCCGCGTAGAAGCCCTCGGCCTGCGCGCCACCACTGTCGTGGTAGAAATCCAATTCCTCGGGCGTCGGGCTGTACGCGGTCTTACACGACGGGCAGATACGACGAAGGAGGCGCTGACCCACCACGCCCAACACCGAGGACGCGATCAGGAACGACTCGATACCCATGTCGAGGAAGCGGTGCAGGGCCGAGACCGAGTCGGTGGCGTGCAGGGACGACACCACGAAGTGACCGGTCAGGGCCGACTGCACGGCGACGCGCGTGGTCTCGACGTCGCGAATCTCACCGACCAAGATGACGTCAGGGTCCTGGCGGAGGATGGACTTGAGTCCCGTGGCGAAGGTGATGCCGGCCTGATCATTGGTCTGGATTTGATTGATACTCGGAAAGACGTATTCCACCGGGTCCTCGATGGTCATGACGTTCAAGGTCGGATTGCTCACTTCGGTGAGGGTCGCGTACAGCGTCGTCGTCTTTCCGCTGCCGGTCGGTCCCGCACAGATCACCATGCCAAAGGGCGAGCGCACCATCTTGGAGTACGCCAGGTGGGTGTCGGTGGGCATCCCGAGATCGTTAAGGCGAAGCACCGAGCGCGTCTTGTCGAGGATTCTCATGACGCAGCTCTCACCCATGATCGTGGCGGCGGTGGCGACACGCACGTCGACCTCGACGCCGTCGATGTTGATGGTCAATTGGCCGTCCTGGGGACGACGCCGTTCCACGATATTCATGTTCGCCATAATCTTGATGCGACTGACCAGCCCCGGTCCTATCGCGGCCGGCAAGGTCAGGATCTCCTTCAGGGCGCCGTCGATGCGGTAGCGCACTCTCACGACGCCTTCGGAGGGCTCGATGTGCACGTCCGAGGCGCGGTCGCGCATCGCCTGGGTCAAAATTCGATCGACCACCTGGACCACGGGGGCGTCGTCGCCGACCGGTGCGTCATCGCTCGGCGCCGCCACCACTCGGCGTCGCGATCCCTCGACCGACTCAAAGGCCTGGACGAGTTTGCCGACGGTGCCAATGGCTTGGTAGTGCGAGTCGATCGCCCAGCGAATATCGCTCAGGGGAGCGATGCGCAGTTCGACGGGACGATCCACCAGTTGGCTCAAGGACGCGCGTAACTGCTCACTGGGCTCCGCGACGGCGACCTCGAGCGCTGCGCCATTCATCCGGATCGGCACCGCCATGTACTCGCGCGCCACATTCTCGGGGACCAACGACAGCGTCGCGGGGTCGACATTGTCGCGTCGCAGATTGGCGACGTCGAAACCGAAGAACGCCGCCAGGGCGTGCGCGAGGGCCTGTTCGCTCAACACGCCCTGGTGGACCAGCACCTCACCCAAACGACCACCCGAGATGACCTGGGCCGCCAGGGCCGCGTCCAATTGTTCTTGGGTGATGAGACGACTGCCCATCAACTGCTCACCCAGGCGCTTGGTCGCGGGCCCGTCCACCACCGGAACGCTCATCGGCGCGGGCGACTTCGCGTGGACGTTGACGCCACTCCCGTTGGACGAGGGGGGGGGCAGCGTCGAAATTGTCGACGAGTCAGAATTCGTCGACGAGTCAGGCTGAATGCCCGTATCCTTCCGATTTTTCCTTACGAACGCCATGGGCATATCTTACGAATCGCGGCCACGACAAGGGGATGCATATGCGAAAGTTGTTACGTTTCGTCTAATTTTCTCTGAATTTGAGGGGCGCTTGTCATTCTGACGCCAATTTCGGCGATGAGTTGGGTCCTTTTTGATTTTAATCCTCCTCACCAACCTCCGCGAACCCACGTCCCGAACCCCGTCGGAACACCGCGGGGAGGGACTCACTCGCGTCGCCCCCCTCACCCACCGCGCACCGAGTCTCCTTCGTCTGTCCTTCGTCGAGCCGTCACGTCGGTGGCCTCTAGGCTTTTCGCGTGAGCACCCCACTGCGTGGCGACGAAATTGTGTCGTGTCGCCACCGTGTCGCCCTCTCTCGTAGCGCGCCAAATGACATCACGCGCGCCGAGCCGACGGACGAGATGCGCCAGCGCCGCGACCTCGCCGAGGGCTTTCGACGTGAGGTCCTTACCCAGTTGACGGCGACGCCCGGTGCCGAGGTGACCACCACCACCGCCGAGACGGCGCGGGCGCTAGCCCGCGGGGTCGAGCTCCTGCTCACGCCACGACTGCCCGACGACGTCGCCGGCCACCGTCGAGCGTCGGCGCACGCGCTGGTGCGTCTGGGTCGTCGCGACGATCGCTTCGTGTACGCGCCAGTGCTCATCAAGAATTCCGAGGTCGTCGAGCACTCGCGCACGCGCGAGCTCCTCCTCACGGACCTCGCCCACCTGTCCCCCTCCCTCGCGACCACACGGCCCGGGGTCACCGTTCGCTCCACCGTGTCGCTCACGCGCAGCGGCATCGCCCTGGCGCACGCCACCCGCGTTCTGCAATCACTGGGCCACGGAGACGACGCCGCCCGGGTCGCTCTGATCGATCGGCGTCGCAACGTCTGGTGGTTCGCGCTCGCCGGAACGCAGTGGTCGCGCTTCAACCTCGCCACCTACGACGTCCTCTACCACGAACGTCGTGGCTTGCTCGACGACCTGGACCAGTGGCGCGACCACGCTGGAGAGTTCCCCACGGCGCCCTACTGGCACCGTGAGTGTGGCGACTGCACCTACCGCCAGCACTGCGGCGCTGAGCTCGCGGCGATCGACGACGTGTCCCTGACGCACTTCACCAGTTTCGAGCAGCAACGCCTCCTCCACGAGTTCGACGTCCACACCCGCCGCGACCTCGCGCGCCTCGATCCTCGCCTGGCGCGCTTGGCGCGGCGAGCGTCCAATGACTCGACCGCGCGCGAAGCGGTCTTGGGCCTGGCCATCGAACGCCTCGACGATTTGATCTATCGCGCGCGCGTCGAGGTGACCGGCTCCGCCCTGCGCTGCGTCGAGCGCGATGCGATGGGCTGTCCGCGCGCGAACGTCGAAGTGGACGTCGACATGGAGAGCGCCGACGAGCACGCCTACCTCTGGGGCGCGACGGTGCGGCGCGCCGAGGAGCACCACGACCTGCCCAGCGGCTACCACCACTTCGTCGTCTGGGAAGGTCTCAGCGACCAGAGCGAGGCCGCGAACTTCGCGCGGTTCTGGTCCTGGTTCTCACAATTGCGCGCCGAGTGCGATCGGCGCGGACTCACTTTTGCGGCGTACTGCTTCTGGGCCCAGGCCGAGGACGGCGCAATGAATCGCGCGGTCGACCCGCCCGCCGAGGGAGGTCCAAGCCGCGACGACCTCGACGAGTTTCGCTCGGCGACGCCCCCGCAGTGGATCGACCTGCACGACCTGGCCAAGTCGCAGATCCAAACGGCGGGTCCCCTCGGACTCAAAGTCCTCGCGCGCGCCGCGGGATTCCAATGGCGCGACGACAACCCCAGCGGCGAGGCGTCGATGCGCTGGTACGAGTTCGCCCGCGGTGACGGCCACGGAGCCCGCGACGGCACCCCGGAGCTCCACTCCCTCCAAACGATCCCGAACGACCGCGACACCGACGCGCACTCGGACGTTGGTGGCGGGACCGACGCCCACGCCACGGCATCGTGGCGACGACGAATCCTCGAGTACAACGAAGACGACTGTCGCGCCACCCGAGCGCTACGCGACTGGTTGAACGGGGCCGCCAAGGACTTGGCGCACCGCGATGACCCGGGCGACCTATGAGGACGGCGTGAGCGTCGGCGTCGCCCCCGCGCCGTCGACGGGGCGCTCCGACGTGACGCCCTCAGTGTTGGGCGCGGTGGTCACGGTCGTCGGTCTCGCCCTGACGATCCTGAGCGCGATCGCCATCAACGATCTCGCCCAACGACGGCTCGGCGCTGGACTAACCATCCTGGGCGCCGTGGTCGTGGTGCGCGGCCTCCTCGCCGACGCGCTGGAGCGTTGGTCCGCCCTGGTCGCGCGGCGCCGTCGTGGTGCCTGGCGTTCGCGAGTGGTGACGTTCTTCCTCCTACCGGCGAGTCCTTCGGGACCGTCGCCGGTGGACATCGCCGCGTCGATCGACACTATCGCCGACGAACCCCGTCTCGCGATGGTGCGCGCGAGTACGGCCGCGTCGACGGTGTCGTTGGTCGTGGTGTGGTGGGCGGGGGGATGGCAGGCCCTGGGCATCGTGCTCGTCTTGCTGGCCGTGGCGGTCCCCTTCTACCAGCGCGCCGGTCAACGCGCGGTCGCCCTCGAGAGCGAGTATCGCCAGCGGCGTACGCGCCTAGGCGAGCGCCAGTTGGAACTCTTGACCCACGCCCCCGAGTTGCGCGCGCTCGGGGCCGTTGACTACGGCGCCGGCGAGATCGCGGCGCTCTCCACCGCCGAGCACCACGTGGCCCTGCGCGCTATTCGCAGCGCCCTGGGTTCGTCCCTGGTGACTGAATTTCTTGGTGGCGTCAGCGTGGGCCTGGTGGCGATGAGCGTGGGCTTTGGCCTCCTGAACGGTCGCATCTCTCTGCTGCGCGCGGTGATCGCGGTGCTGCTCACCAGTGACTTCTTCGCACACGTGCGGCGTTTCGGCACGGAATTTCACCGCCGCGAGTCCATCGCCGCGGCTCGCGAGCGCCTCACCGGGCCCGTGACGCCCCCCATGGACCTCGCCACCGGCGCCGCGGCGACGGCGCTCCTGCTGCAGACCCACGAACTGGTGACGCGAGCGCATCCCACCCCCCTTACGTTGGAGGTGCGCGCCGGTGACCGCGTCGCGGTCCTGGGTGCGTCGGGCGTCGGCAAGACCACCTTGGCACACACCCTGATTGGCTGGCGTCGCGCGGACCGCGGCAGCGTGATGCGCTCGAGCGACGCGGTGGGCTACGTGAGCGCCGACACCCGCCTCCTCGAGGGAACGCTCGGCGAGAACCTGCGACTGGGCCGCGACGTCTCCGAGGAACGCGTCGTCGCCCAACTCGTGGCCCTGGGACTTATCGGTCCCCCTTTCTCGGACCTGACGAGCGCGGTGAGCGCGGACGGCGAGGGCTTCTCCTCGGGCGAGCGAGTGCGCCTGGTCCTGGCGCGCGCCCTCCTGCACGAACCCGCGGTGCTCATCCTCGACGACGTGGCGGGACTCCTCGACGACGCGTCACGTCGCGCGGTACGGCGCGACCTCGCTGGCTTCGGCGAACTCGCGATCATCGAAGTGGCCGTCGACGCGCCAGTGTTTATCGAGGCGGCGATCATGCTGCGACTCTCGTGAACGAACTATCGCGACTACGCCAGTGGCTACGACGGGCCGCCCCGCCCCGACCCGACCTCGTTCGGGCCCTCGTCATGGCGTCGGTGGCGTCGCTCGCCGCCACCGGTCTCTTCGTGGGCGCCGTCGCGCTATTGGTGGTGAGCGCGCAGCGTCCGGGACTGCGCGCCATCGGCGTCTTTTTGATCGCCATCGAACTGGCGGCGTTCCTACGTTCGCCCCTGCGCTTCGGCGAACGGATGAGTACTCACCGACTGGGCTTCGCCGCCGTCGCCCACTGGCGTCAGTGGCTAATGGGCGTCGTGGGCGACTGGGACTACTCGCGTTGGCAGCGTTACGCCGCGGGGGACCTGCTCGAACGAGCACTCACCGACACCGACGAGCTCCAGGACCTCTGGCTACGTGGAGTGGTTCCCGCGGTCGCGTCCTGCGTCACCATGTTCCTCAGCGACGCCGCCGTCGCCGTGCTAGCGCCCACCGGTCATTGGTGGGGTGTCGCCGTGGGCCTACTCGCGGTGCAATCACTTCTCGTCGTCGGCCTGGTGTCGCGACTGGGACGACAATTCCGCGCCGACCGGGACCTACGAACCCACCGAGGCGCCTACGTGGCCTCTCTAGTCTCCTCGCGCGCGGCCGCTCCCGAGATCGCGCTCCTGGGGGCCACGAACTTCGTCCAGCGTCGCGACGACGAGTTGGCGGCGTCACTCGCTCGCGCCGAAGGATGCGCGGCGCGCGAACGTCGCCGCGACGGCGCGGTGGTGGTCGTTGGTCCCCTGGCTAGCGTGGCGCTCCTGGGCGCCCTTCACCCGACCAGCGCCGCGGTGTGGACCGTCGTGGCCGCGATGATTGCCGTCACCAGCGCCGACGCCTTGGCCACCATTCGCGCGTCTCTCCAGGTCGCCGTCGCGGTCACGGGCGGCGCCGAACGACTCGACGAGCTCGAGACACCCGAGACGCGCGGCGACGCCACGTGGCCCGAGGATAACGAAGTGGTCTTTCGCGACGTGGCGCTCGCGCGCACGGCCCAGGGCGTACGGCGCGTGAGTGGGCGTGCACGCGCGCGGCGACGACTCGGGATCCGCGGCCCTTCGGGCTCGGGAAAATCGACTCTGCTGCGCGCACTCGCGCGACTCGACGTCGTAGACGCCACGGGGATCACCGTGGGGGCCCGAGCACTCGCCGAGATCGACGAGGACGAACTGCGTCGACACCTCACCCTGGTCCCCAGTGAGCCGGGACTCCTGAGCGGCTACGTCCGCGACGCGCTCGGTCTGGGGGTGCAGGTGGGCGACGACGACCTCGCGGCACTCGCCGAACTGGGCCTGCGCGTCGACCGCAATGACCTGTGGGTGGAGCTGTCGCGAGGCGAGCGTCAGCGAGCCGCCCTCGTACGCGCGCTGGCCCGACGTCCGAAGATCCTCCTCCTGGACGAGCCCACCAGCGCCTTGGGTGACCTCGAGACCGATCGGGTCCTGGACCTCTTGTCGCGGTTCCCTTCGACCCTCATCGTCGCTTCACACGACCCGCGCGTCCTGGCGTGGTGTGATGACGTCCTCGACCTTACGGTCGAGGTGACGTCCGAGACGCGCCCCACGTGAACTCGCCGAGCGACACGACGGTATGTGAAATTACTCACAATAGGGAATTACCGGGTTCGAGTGTAGGGAGGGACACTCGGGAACGTACTAAATTCTTTTTATTGGCTGGGGGGGCCAAACGTCGAGCACCCGCCCGTTTCTCACGAAGCGGGCGGGTCCCGTCGTCTCTAGGCCAGTCGTCTCTGGGGCAGTGGTCACGTCGGCGCGACCGCTACCACCCGCCTAGGGTGAAGTGATGAGTCTCGCGCAGGCTAATGCCTCGTCGGGCGAGCGACCACTACTGCGCGGTTGGTTGCACGTGGCGGGCGTGGTCGTCGTGCTCGGCTGTTCGCCGCTGCTCTACTCGCGGTGTGCGACGTGGACCCAGGTGGTCTGGGTGTCGTGCTACGTGCTCGGCGTGG
>JAJZEN010000124.1 GCA_021828545.1 Actinomycetes bacterium | reverse complement strand
AAGTTGGGGATCTTGCTCGGGATGATCCGCAGCGACACCGCCGCCTGGCCGCGCTGGGTAAAGATACTCCCGCGCACGCGCGCCAGATCGCGCCACGAGAAGGCGAAGTCGACGTCCATCTGATCGTTGAAGATCTGTCGCTGGCCGTCGGTCAACAACGGCATTGCCATGGCGCTGACATCATCGGCCGACAGCGTCGGTGAACCTTCAACGGGGAACAACTTGCCATCCACCCGGATCCGCGGTGCGGAACCTCCGGCTAGCAGCAGGTCAGAACCACCCTTGTCCCACAGGATCTGGAGCCACGAATCCACGCCACTAACGTCGCTTCCGCCCACGTCACTCTCCCGTTAGATCGATCACTACCCAAGAAAGAGGCGCGCGGCCCACGTCTCGGCGCAGACGCCGAACGCGTGGACCGCGCGACCACTAACTCAAACTCGTGTGACTACGCCTTGCCGTTCACCGCCCAGTTGCACGCCTCAATGGGCGCCACCGTCGCGTCGAAGTAGTCAGTCTTGTACGTACCAGTCAATGCCTCCACGTACACGTCACCGTAAACCGACGCTGGTCCCGCTGCGGGCGACCCAGTCGACGGAGCTGTGAAAATCTTTGCATGCGCGGGCCCAGTGCCATCACCGACGACGATCGTGTAGGAACTCGAACTCGGCCAGGTGTGGATGAATGGGCTGCCATTTACCGAAACTGAACCACTTACATAAGGCGACGTGGCACTCGTCATTGCCCCTTGAATTTGTGCAGACGTCAGACCCGCAGTTTGATACGAGGGATTCTCGGCCATGAGGGCGGCGACGCCCGTGCCAACGGTCGATGCATCGGTCTGACATGCCGCAGAGGTCGCCTTGCCAGTGACGCTGCCAAGCGCAAATACCACAATCGCGGCCAGGATGCCGAGCACGATGATAACGATGAGGAGTTCAATCAACGTGAAGCCCCCGTCGATTTCACCGGCGGCCCGACGCCGTTGAATCCGTTGATACGTCCGAATCATGCTGTCTGCCTTTCGTCAACCGGAACCGGCACCGGTCGATCCACCATTCGCGGATCGCGAAGTATTTTTATCATATAAGAATTGACGAAGCAACCAATTATCTCTCCGATCACACAAAACGTGTAGTCCGTTACGATTACGGGTTCATTTTACGAGCGTTTCGCGCCCGCCGCGTGCAGCGGGAGAATCGAATCCGCGAGCACGGAGCGACGTCCGTGGACCACAGAAGTGTGTTCTTACAGGGCCTTAGCCGGCGTAAGCCACTCAGCAAGTCACCGTGGGTGTGTTCAGGGATGAACCGATGGGGCTCGCGCCGGTCAGTCCGACCACCTCGACGTAGAACGCGCCGCTACCGTTGGGAATCAGCGGTACGGTGCCGGTCAGCGATGTCGAATTCGAAGGGTTCACGGGCACGTTCGAAGCGTGCAGGACAAAATTAGCCGCGTAGCCACTCGTCGAGACGAACTCCACGCTCGACAAGGGCGTGAATCCGACTCCGGTGAGAGTGAAATTGCTAGTCGTAGAATTGCACATCGCGCCCGACGACGTTATCGACGTGACCGTCGGCGGCACCACGTTGTACGCCCAGGACTGCAGGTCCATCTGTGAGCCACAAGTCGCGTTGATCACGCCGAGGGCAATGGGGACGCACGATGAGTAGCTGCTCGACGCGGGATAGTCATCGAACACCACGATCGCCTGCACGAGCGGACTGCTCTCGCAGGCCACCCCCGAGGTCACGTTCGCAAGGCACGTTGAAACGATGACGGTCCTCGTCGCGGGAGCGAGCGGGGCCCACTCCGTTTCGCACCACGCCTGAACAGTTTGGAAATTGAACTGCTGCGCGGCGTTGCAGGGTGCAACGTTGTTGAGCGTCGCGACGTCAAAATTAGAACGCGCGTAGTTGATCGCCACCTCGGTCGCGCCGTCGGCCGCGGCCGTCATCGACTGGGCGCTCGAGAAGTTTGAAGTCAGGCGCAAGTCCGCCGCCGTGAGTCCGGCGATGGAAATGGTAATCAAACTCACAACTATGAGAAAGACGAGCGCCAGGATCAGCGACGCCCCACTGTCTACGGCGCGGCGCTCGTCGACAGTGGGTCGCCGCGCTCCCCCACCGCCACCACTCGACGATGGACGAGTTACCCACCACCAAACGCCGCGGATAGGTCGCACCCGTTAGCCCTTTCCGGTGACCGTGATGGCGTTCGTGTACGACGCCGACCCGCCTGGGGTCGCGATCTTCAGATTGTAGGTCGACGAACCCGCGTCACCGCCCCACGTACACCCATTGCCGTTGGCGAGCGTGAGAGTTAAGGACGTCACGGAGTTCACCGTGATCGCGCTAATCACGGGCAAACAACCATTCCCGCTCGCCGTTGCCAACGTGGCCGTCACCGGCGAGTAGAAGTTCGTCCCCGTGACGCGACAGGTCACGTTGCTGTCGTCGCGCGGGCTGAGTCGCGGGGCTCGGTTTCCAGATTTGCCCTTGAACTGGACCGTGCAGGTGCGGCCGCTGTCACCATTGTTGACATTGGTAATGGTGGGGGGCGGATACGCGACGGTAAAGGGAAACGCATTCGATGCCTGTCCATCGGGATTGGTGACGGTCACGTCGTAGGTTCCGGGGTTCGCCGTCATCGAGACGTCGACCGAGGTCGTGATGGACGTCGGGGATACCACGGTCCAGCCGGGTGGCGAGTTCAATGAGTCAAAACTCACGCCCGAGGGCGCGATGGAGACCACCGCTCCCGACACAAAATTCGTACCCGTGAGGTCGAACGGATCGTTGATATCGCCGATGTAGAGAGTTGGTGAGCTCGAGGAACCATTGATCTTGGTAATCGTGGGTCCCGGCGCGATAGTAAGCGAGTAAGTCGCCTTGGAGCCATCGGGATTCGTGAGCGTGAATATGACTGATCCGCTTGCGCTCGGCGCGACGTCGATCTTGGCTTCGATCGTGGTCGATGACAGGAACGTCCACGATGACGGTTGAGGGTTCGACGAGGGGGAACTCGTCGAACCACCCGTATTGGAGAACGTGACGCCCGATGCGTTCGGGAATGATCCGACGGCGCCGCTTTGGAAACCGGTCCCCTTGATCACGATGTACTGATCGGTCAAACCCGGCGTGACCGAGGACGGCGTGATCGACGTAATCGCGAACGGTGTCTTCGTCGCTGAGAATCCATTAACGACGATCGTCGTCTGCAACGTTGGGCCCGTCGGTGGCGTGAGTGCGACGGTCAGTTGCTGGGGTACCGGCGTCGTGCAGTCAGGCGAAGACGGTGGGGACGTGCTATACCCGTTGCTGAGGTAGTAACCCGCTACGGATACCAACGCCTTGTAGCCCGTTGGCGCGTTGAACTGCGTAGACGCCGTCGCGGTGCCGTAGTACGTCGCGCAAGGATTGTAGAGCGGGTTCTGTTGCTGGGCGACCTGCGCGTACACGCTCTGGGCCACGGTGCGCAGCGCGACGTCCTGGGCCACCAGGTTACGGTGCGACGCCGATCCAGCAATCGACCCAGAGAATGAGAACAGCAGCGCAACGCCGGTTATCGCCACCACCAGGATGGTCATCAGTACTTCGATGAGCGTGTCGCCACGGTCGTCGTGCGGGGCTTTTCGCTCCGAGCGGAGCCGGCCGTTTCGGATGTTCGAGTGCCGCGTCATGATGGCGTCACGTTGATGATCGTGTTCTGGGTGAACTGCGCCGACGCCGCGACGATGATTGACGCAAGCAACGAGCCATTGTTATGCGTAATCAGTGTCGCACAGGGCGCGTACACCCCGCCGTAACTATCGGTGCCATTGTTCGCGAGCGTCACGGAAAAGGTCGGCGATGAAGGGCAACCGCTCCCCACCACTGGTCCGTCCCAGACCGTGACCCCGAGATACTGCGGATCCGGGTTCGGGGTCAGTCTCACGTCAGCCTTGTTCCCGAAGGACATCGAACCGTTGGGTGCGTAGAGGAGCACGCTGTTGCCAGTGATAGAAGCGCCGTTGTTCGCCGTGACGTCAAGGGCGTTTCCCGTTGCGAGAAAGGCGTAGGTTCCCAGTTCGAAGGTCGCCGTCGTGCCGTTGGGAAAAATGACGGGAACGC
>JAJZEN010000051.1 GCA_021828545.1 Actinomycetes bacterium | reverse complement strand
AGAGCGCTTCGACGAGATCCTCACCGACGAGGCCCTCGAGTTCCTGCGCCAGCTCGCTTCGTGCTTCGAGGGTGATCGTCGCGACGCCCTCGCGCGTCGGGCCGTACGTCGCCGTCAGATCAAGCACGGCGCTCGGTTGGACTACTTGCCCGAGACTCGGTTCATCCGGGAGGACACCAGCTGGCGCGTCGCCGGCGCCGGCCCGGGACTCGAGGATCGGCGCGTCGAGATCACCGGACCCACCGACCGAAAGATGACCATCAACGCACTCAATTCCGGGGCCCGCGTCTGGCTGGCCGATCAGGAGGACGCCACGAGTCCGACGTGGGACAACGTCATCGGGGGTCAACTCTCGCTCTTCGACGCCGTCCGCGGACAGATCGACTTCACCGCGCCCGACGGTCGCGTGTACGAAGTGGGTGACGAGACGCCCACCATCGTGATGCGTCCACGGGGGTGGCACCTGACCGAGGCCCACCTTCGGCTCCGCGACGGTGCGAGCGAACCCGTCGCACTGTCGGGTTCGCTCGTCGACTTCGGCCTCTACTTCTTTCACAACGCGAGGGAGCTGATCGAGCGAGGACGAGGCCCGTACTTCTACCTTGCCAAGATCGAAAGTCATCTCGAAGCGCGCCTCTGGGACGAGGTCTTCTCCTTCGCCGAGAACTACCTCGGCGTTGCCCACGGTTCGATCCGAGCCACCGTGCTCATCGAGACGATCCCGGCGGCGTTCGAGATGGAGGAGATCCTCTTCGAGTTGCGCGATCACTGCGCGGGTCTCAACGCGGGCCGTTGGGACTATATCTTTTCGATCATCAAGAATTTCCGTGACCAGGGTGAGGAATTCGTCCTGCCCGACCGATCCCAGATCACCATGACGGTCCCCTTCATGCGGGCCTACACCGGACTCTTGGTCGAGACGTGTCACCGGCGAGGGGCCCACGCCATCGGGGGGATGAGCGCCTTCATCCCCAACCGCCGTGACCCCGAGGTGACGCAACGAGCGATCGACCAGGTCCGCTCGGACAAGCAGCGCGAATCGTTGGAGGGCTTTGACGGCACCTGGGTCGCCCACCCCGATCTCGTCCCGATCGCCGCGGAGCAATTCGACGCGGTGTTGGGAACTCGGGCGAACCAGGTCGATCGCGTGACGAACTCGCCGTCGCCCTCGGCCAGCGACCTGACGAACGTGGCGATCGAGGGGTCCTTCGTATCGGCGTCGGGGGTCCGGACCAACGTGTCGGTGGGAGTGCGCTACATCGAGAGTTGGCTGCGCGGCGTCGGGGCCGCCGCCATCGACAACCTCATGGAGGACGTCGCCACCGCGGAGATCTCACGGTCCCAGATATGGCAGTGGCTTCGTACGGGCACCACGACCATTGAGGGTAACACCATCGACAAGGAGTTCGTCTCAACGATCATTACGAGCGTGATCGACGAGATGACGCGATTCCCGGGTGACCGATTCGACGACGCCGTGCAACTCTTTGAAGAAGTCGCGCTCGGCGAGACATTCCCGTCATTCCTAACCGTCGCGGGATACGAGCGATTCCTGGTTTCGTGACTCGGTGGTGACGCCGTCCGACCGAGGGGGTCGGATCACTCGTCGCCGGGAGTCGCTGGGGATCGTCGCTCGATCCCGGGCGACGACGTATCGATGTGATAGTCACGCTCGCGGTACTCGTCTTGAGTCATCGGCCGACCCGAAAAACGGGCCACCACCTCTTGCTCGGGCCGGCGTTGGTTCTGAGTGACCTGAAGGGCGAGCGAACGCTGGTCGGCGTCGGTCAACGGCGGCTGCACCATTGCCCTCGGCCACAGGCGATGAAAGAGGACCGTGTTGATCTCGGCCGCGTAGATGGTAACCTCCGCTCCCAAGTAGATCCACGCCACCAGACCCAACACGATGCCGAAGAAGCCGTAGAGGGAACTCGCCCCCTTGAGGTAATGGCCCACCGCGTACCCGCCGGCTGCTTGGAGGAGCGTCCAGGTCACTCCCCCGATGATCACGCCGGGAACCAGGGACCGCGTCGCCACTTGGCGCGGCGTGAGAGTTCGAAAGGCGGCGAAGTAGAGCGTCACGTTGACGACTCCGGCGAGAATCTCTCCGAGGGCCCCGAGCCAGACGTTGTGTCGACCGAACGTGCCGAATCCCGCCAGCGCGGTGGTGAGGATCAAGGCGACCGCCAGCTCGAGGAGAAAGATGAGGGCGCGAGCCATACGGATGAAGTAATTGGGACGCACCGCCGCGGGAACGTTCCAGATCTGCTCCATCGAGTACAGACCGGCCTGTGCGAGTCCCGTGGATCCGTACACCAGACCGAGGATCCCCACCACGAGACCCAGGACCGAGTTGCGCCTGATGGCGTGGATGTTGGTCCCGAGTTGCTGGCCGATGATGGGGAACTGCCCCAGGGCCGAATGCAACAACCGCGCACGCTCCGCGGGGTCGTTGGCGAGCACGATGCCCATTATCGTCACCAGGAGGAGCAGCAGGGGAAACACGCTGACGAACATCGCGTAGGTCACTTGGACGGTCAGGTTCCCCGCGTTGTCGTCCCCGTACTTCTTGAGGACACCGAAGACGAACGACGGGACCAGATGGCGCTGTTGGAACCCGTCGAGGCGACGAATCGATCGTTCCACGACGTTCACGTGACACATCCTCGGTCGGGGGTTCGATGCGTCCGCGCGCAACCCTGCGTCATCGTTGGTCTTGGCGCGGGATCGCCACTTCCTCCAGGATGAGCTGGAGGGTCGCGGCCGCGGGAATCGCGACCAGGGCACCGATCAGTCCGAGCAGGGCGGCGCCGATGAGAGTCGCGACGATCGTCAAACCGGCCGAGACTTTGACGGTGCGCCCCATGACGCGAGGGGTGAGGAAGTAGTCCTCGAGGTAGCGGTAGACGATGTAGAAGAGGGACGTCGCGATCGCCACCGAGATGCCCTTGGTCAAGGCGACCAGTGACACGAGAATCCCCGCGATCGTGGAGCCCACCAGTGGGATGAGATCGAACAGCGCGACCGCGAGGGCGAGCACGAGTGCGTCGCGAACGCCGAATGAGATGAGCCACACGTACGTGCCGATCCCTGATATCAACGACGTCACCAGATTGCCCAACATGAACCCGCCGACGCGAGAGAAGACTTCGTCCGTGAGGAGGCCCACCCGCTCACGACGACTGCGGGGAATCAACGACAGCCATAGTCGGGTGACCCCGGGTAGGGCCACCAAGAAATAAATCGTCAGCGCCACTACGCTGATCGTCGCGACGCTCAGGGAGAGCAGGACCTTTCCGGCGCCGAAGATACCCCCTACGGGAAGTTTGAGTTTGGCGTTCGACTTGAAGTACCCGGTCAGATGGAGCTTGACCGCGAGCTTGCCCGCCCACCCTTTGCCGGCCGCCAGGTTCGCCTCGTACCGGGGGTAGTTCTTCACGAGGACGTGGATCTCGTGGGCGACGGGGGCGACCGCCGAGACGGCGAGTCCCGCGATGATCAATAAGAAACCGAAAGCGACCGCGCCCACCGCAGCGGCGCGCGGCAATCCTCGCGCGATGAGAAATTCAATGATGGGATTCAAGCCGACGGCGAGGAAGAGCGCGAGACCAATGAGGACGATGACGGCCGTGATATTGGCGATGCCCTTGACGATCACGTACGCGACGGCCACGCCGAACGCCGCGTTCATCCCGACGAAGAAAGGAGTGCGATGATTGAAAGGACGACCCAACGCACCCAGCGACGCGCCCGACTCCCCGGACTCTCGTAGCACGTCACTCGGGAGGATCAGCAGTGGGGGTACCTCGGTACCCGCATTCTCGTTGGGTTCGTCGGAAGTAAATGTCACGTGGCTCCTAGAACTCGAGGTCGGAATCCGCTCAACAACGTTCGAACTCTCATTGTCGTGACCAATTATCGAGAACTCGAACACGAGAGTCAAGCGGCTTATCGTATCAACTGTATTGACTCGAGGAAGAGAGTCTACGCCGCTCCGACGTCGTGACATGTCACCCGCCGCCACTAAGGGACCACCCCTCCGCCACGAGTAAGGGACCACCTCGTCCCTCCGCCCGTGCCGGCCGCCTCTGATATTGACAGACCGATGACCTGGTGTCAACTGGCGG
>JAJZEN010000091.1 GCA_021828545.1 Actinomycetes bacterium | reverse complement strand
GAGTGCGAGCGCCCCGTGTTGCTGTTTTCCGGCGGCAAGGATTCGGCGGTTCTACTGCACCTCGCCGCCAAGGCTTTCGCGCCCCAGCAACTCCCCTTTCCCGTAATGCACGTCGACACCGGTCAGAACTTCCCCGAAGTCATTGAGTTTCGTGACCGCACCGTCGAGCACCACGGCGCACGTCTTCTGGTCGCCTCGGTGCAGGACTCGATCGACCAGGGCAAAGTGGCGGACCCGGGGCCCTTGGGTCATCGAAATCGCCTCCAGACGGTGACATTGCTCGACGCCATCACCGCCCACGGTTTTGACGCGGCCTTCGGTGGCGCACGTCGTGACGAGGACAAGGCCCGCGCCAAGGAGCGCATCTTGTCGTTCCGCGACGCGTTCGGGCAGTGGGACCCTCGTCAACAACGCCCCGAACTCTGGCAGCTCTACCAGGGCAAGGTCAATCCCGGTGAGCACTTGCGCGCCTTCCCCCTGTCGGACTGGACCGAACTCGACATCTGGCAGTACATCGAACGAGAAGCGATGGACCTACCGGAGATCTACTTCGCGCACGAACGTGATGTGGTGTTGCGCGACGGGATGTACCTCGCGATCGGCCCCTTCGTCGAACCACGACCGGACGAAATCGTCGAGCGACTGATGGTGCGCTTCCGCACGGTGGGCGACGCCAACTTGACCGGCGCGGTCCGCTCGCACGCCACGACGCTGACGGCGATCGCCTACGAGATCTCACAGGCCAACGTGTCAGAACGCGGAGCCACGCGTGGCGACGACAAGTTCTCCGAGACCGCGATGGAAGACCGTAAGCGTGAGGGGTACTTCTAAATGAAACTCGCCGCCAAGGATCTACTTCGACTCGCGACCGTTGGTTCGGTCGACGATGGCAAATCCACCCTGATCGGTCGACTCCTCGTCGATACGCGCCAACTCTTCGACGACCAGCTCGACGCAGTCGCCGCCGCGTCGGAGAAGCGCGGTGTCGGCGACCTCGACCTCAGCTTCGTCACCGATGGTCTACGCGCCGAACGCGAACAGGGGATTACCATCGACGTGGCCTATCGCTATGCGTCGACCCCCACGCGAAAATTCATCATCGCCGACTGCCCGGGGCACGTACAGTACACCCGCAACATGGCCACCGGCGCCTCGACCGCGGACCTAGCGCTGGTCGTGCTCAACGTCGCGCACGGCGTGAAGGAACAAACTCGCCGACACCTCTGCATCGCCGCGCTACTGGGCGTTCGCACGATTATCGTCGCCATCAACAAGATGGACAACGTCAAGTGGTCCGAGGCGGCCTACCTCGGCGTCGTGGACGAACTCACCACGCTGACCAGCGACTTAGGTTTTGAGTCCATCACCTCAATTCCGGTGTCGGCGCTCCTGGGAGAAAACGTTGTCGAGCGCTCGGCCCACCTCGATTGGTACGACGGACCCACGGTGCTTCAAGCTCTCGAGGGTTCGGACGCGGGATCGTGGACCCACGCCCGCTCCGGCGCGCGACTACCCGTGCAGTGGGTCCTTCGACAAAATGTCGCCGGAAGAACCTACGCGGGGATGCTCAACGGCGCCACCTTGCACGAAGGTGACGTCGTGACGCTCCTGCCCGCCAACATCGAGACGACGGTGACCTCGATCGCATCGGGCTCGGGGTCGCGCCACGCCGCCACCGCCGGACTCTCCATCGACGTTGGCCTGGCCCACGAGACCGACGCGGGTCGCGGCGACATGATCGCGACCGTACCGCTTCCCACCGCGACCAAGGAATTCACCGCGACCGTCTGCTGGTTCGGCGAACAACCCATGCGCGCACACCAGCGCCTCCGTCTCAAGCACACCACGAAGGTCACACCCGTACGCGTGCGTGAACTCGTCGGCGTGGTCGACATCGAATCTCTGTGCGTGAACGCGGTCACCGAACTCACCACCAATGACATCGGGCTCGTGACTCTCCAGACCGCTGATTGGTTGGTGGTCGATGATTATCGCGATAATCGCGTAACTGGCAGTTTCGTGCTGATCGACGAAGTGACCAACGCCACCGTGGCTGCGGGCATGGTCGGGCGCGCGTCGTTCCTCTAGGTCCGCCTCGCCTCGACTTTCTCGCGACCACTGAAGAGGTCGGTCATGTCGTGGCGAGCCGTAGAGAAATACGACGTCCACTGGGGCCGAAGGTCAATGATCTGGGCGCGCAGAGCTCGTCGGAGATCGAGGTCGACCCCCCCGGGTACTTCGAGAGTATTGAGGAACGCCACCGCCACCACTCGATCATTGACGTGTCCCAGAACGGTCTGAATGCCCTCCAGGCTCGTCACAATATCGCGTGCCGGCTGGCCCCAGAAGAGCGTCGCCACCTCGAAACCGTAGCGACACTTCTTCGAGGCGATACGAACGCGGTGTAGGTCCTCATCGCTCCGTCGCCAGGAGGGGTCCCCTACTTCGGCCAGGAATCGACACGCCGCGGCGTGCAACGCCGGCGTGAAGAGTTCGACGGCGGGTAGGTCGCCGACGTGACCCAGACCCGGATGGCGGGCCCGATGATCGAGGCGACGGACCAACTTTCGATAGCGCGCGGACTCGAGCACGGCCATCGCGTCGCGGTGGCGTCGATCACGACGGCGCTCGAGCGCAGTCGTGATCACCCCACGTAGGCTCGGATCACTGTACGTCTGGGCGTCGAAGAGCTCACCTAGCACCTGGAGGTCGCGTAGGTGGCCCAGCGTGGCCCCGAGCCACCTCAGGTCGCCGTCCAGCCGCCCCCAGGATTCACGCGACAACACTTCGCGCATCGCGCGCAGCTCCGAGCGCAAACGCCGCGCGCTCACGCGGAGTTGGTGCACCCCCTCGGGAGTCAACCCTTCGTCGACGAAGGACTCGTAACTGGCCATCACCTTGACTTCGCGGCCCACGACGTGTCGTAGCACGTCACGTCCGGAGACGTCGGCGTCGACGGTGACTCTCCTACCTCGCGTCATCACCCACCCAGAACCCTCCCTCGATTGCGAAGACTCATACCACGGTCTACGCCTGCGGACGCGTAGGTCCGCCCGCGCGCAGAACGCGGCGCGGCGACGCCGTGCTTCAGTCCTCGCGACCCTGACGTTCGAAGCCTTCGACGACCTCGCGGTACCCCGCCGTGGTGAGCATGCGACGCAGGTCCACCAACTGTTGTACGTCCACGTCCTTGTGCCGTGGGCGCTCGAGGAACTGCACCTCGGTGCCGACGTGGACTTCGAATTTGCCCTCGCGGTGTTCCTCGATGGTACCCACTACCGACAAGAGCGAAGCGATATCGGTCCACTCAATGTTGTGGCTCGTGGGGTGCTGGAATATTCGCACCAGGGTGTCACGGTGATGATTATTGAGATGAACGGGTTCGGGTTGTAGGGTCATGGTCAACCTCCAGTTCCTCGAACTTAACCCGACGCGAACGGTTTTCGTACGTCGAGCCGAGAGTCCAAGGTCACCGGCACCCAACGAGCGCCACCACGACGTGCGACGCCAGTGACCCCAGACCTAGAACTGCACCAACATCGCCACGAGCGCGACGGCCACTATGGCGAACAGGGTATCCATGGAGCGCGCGAGTTGGCGACCACGTTCCACGCTCGCGTGCCCGTCGTGGTCGATGACTTCACTAATCGTGCGCTCCAACGGCAACGTGCGGGCCTCGAGATGACCCGCGGCGGCCAGATAACACAAGAGACCGACGCCGATCCAGGGTTTCGAAAGCGACACGGACTTGCCACCGATCAACGTCATCGTCAGACCCGTGATGACCATAAGGTGCAGGACCCGCGCGGCCCAATTTCGTCGATTCGGGAACTTGCGACGCTGCTCGTCGTCGCTGGCGCCCGTGATGATCGCCTGCGCCGAGATTCGCATCACGATGAAGACCGCGATAACCGTGACCGCGCTAAGAAGGTGAACGACGAAGATGAGGTCGTAGGGGACGCTTTGGGCAACCATCATTGTAAGAATAATGCGCGCGCCGCTCGATACGGATCGGTGGTGCCCGCCAGGAGCGCGTCGAGTTGCTCCTCGTAGTGTTGAGCGCGCCCACCCGTGCGCGCGTCGCGTTGCGCCAACGCACTCACGACGCGATCGAGTTCGTGGGCCGCCCGCCGCCGCCGCCGCCGTTCACCTTCCCCTCCGGTGAGATAGGACCGGTGCGAGCTCAGCGCAGACCAGAGTTCGTCGATCCCGCGCCCGTCGCTGGCCACGGTCTCGACGACGGGGGGGCGCCAGGAGGACTCCAGGCCCATGTCCAACATGCGTTCGAGATCGCGGCGGGTCTCGAGACTACCGACGCGGTCGGCCTTATTGATAACGAAGACGTCGGCGACTTCGAGAATACCCGCCTTCTCCGCCTGCACGGCGTCACCCCACGCGGGCGTCACCACCACTACCGTGGTGTCCGCGTTCGCGGCGACCTCCACTTCCACCTGACCCACCCCGACCGTTTCGAGCAATACCAACTCGAAGCCGACGGCGCCGAGGATCCGCACCGCATCGGGTACCGCTCGCGACAGGCCCCCGAGATTCCCCCGCGTGGCGAGGGAGCGGATGTAGACACGCGCGTCGGTAGCGTGACTCTGCATGCGAAAACGATCACCGAGGAGGGCGCCGCCACTGAAGGGCGAACTAGGGTCCACGCAGAGCACCGCCACTCCTGCGCACATCGTCTCGGCGTCCGGTGGATCAGCGACGGACGCGGCGTGGGTGAGCGCGGCGGTGATCAGTTGGTCGGTCAGCGTCGACTTGCCCGCCCCGGGCGCGCCCGTGAGACCAACCACGTAGGGCGCGCGCGCGGCGTACGCCAGCGCCGCCGTCGCGAGGTGTTCCCCCCCGCCCCCCTCGGCGTAGGAAATTAAGCGGGCCAGCGCCGCTCGCGAACCCTGGCGCGCCTGATCGAGCAAATCATGCGGCGCTCGGGCAATCACGACACCCACGATACGGAGGCGCCCAGGTCCGCCAATCGACCGGGCAGGTCGTCGTAACCGCGCGCCACGTGTTCCATACCGCTCACCGTGGTGGACCCCTCGGCCACGAGTCCGGCCAGCACCAGCGCCGCGGCCGCACGAATATCGCTCCCGTGCACCGCCGTACCGGTGAGGCGCGCGACTCCGCGCACCATGGCGTGATGACCCTCGGTGGTGATCTGCGCGCCGAGGCGTACCAGTTCGTCCACGTAGCGAAATCGGCCCACGAAGAGGTTTTCCGTGACCACCGACACGCCTTCGGCGACGCTCATCATCGTGGTGATGAGGGGTTTGTAATCAGTGGCCACTCCCGGATACGGCAAGGTCGCCACGTCGCACGCGCGTAGTCGCGACGGACCCTTGACGTTCACCCCCTCGCCCGAGAGGTCGACTACGCCACCCATCGCCTCGATCTTGCGCAACAGCATCACCATATGGTCGGCGCGCGCGTCGACCACGCGAACGTCGCCACCGGTGATGAGCGATGACGCCAAGTAGGTGGCGGTGACCACCCGGTCGGTCACGACTTCGTGGGAGGCGGGTGAGAGTGCGCCCACCCCATTGATGATGAGTCGCGACGTGCCGAGCCCTTCGATGCGCGCTCCCATGGCCAGTAATTGGCGCCCGAGGTCCTCGACCTCGGGCTCCCGCGCCGCGTTCTCGATCACCGAACGCCCTTCGGCCAAGACGCACGCCATGAGGAGATTGTCGGTGGCGGTGTGGCTCGGGTACTCCAACGTGATGCGGGACGCCCGCAGTCGACCGCCGGTGGTCGCGCGAATCGAGGTGGTGTCATTATGAAAGACCGCCCCCATGGCGCTGAGTCCATCGGTGTGAAAGTTGATGGGGCGCTGTCCGAAATCATCTCCCCCGGGCAGCGCCATCGTCGCTTGGCCGCAGCGCGCCAGCAGTGGTCCGAGCACGACGATGGACGCACGCATCGCTTCGAAGAGGTGCGACGGCGCTTCGGTAGTGAGGTCCGATCGCTCCGGCACACTCACGTAGAGCTCGTGGGGCACCGAACGGTCCACGCGACAACCTAAGGCCACCAAGAGGTCGCTCATGATGACCACGTCACTGATCTCGGGCACGTTGGTGAGGTGGTGCGTGCCGGTGGCCAAGAGACACGCGGCCATCTCCTTGAGCACTGCGTTCTTGGCCCCGAAGGCTCGTACCTTGCCGGTCAACGGACCCCGGGGTTGGACAACGAGAGAACTCACCCCACAAGTATGGCCGGATTCGGCGCGGCGCCCCCGCCTTCGCCGTTTGGTCAGGCCAGGTACGCTGGCCTAGTGCTCCGACCATCGCGACCCGACCGTAACCTGGCCCTGGAAATGATCCGCGTGACCGAGGCCGCCGCCGTGTCGGCGGCTCGCTGGTCGGGCCGGGGCGACAAGAACGCCGCCGATGGCGCCGCCGTCGACGCCATGCGCTTCGTCCTCGGGGCGGTCGCCATGGACGGCATCGTGGTGATCGGTGAGGGCGAGAAGGACGAAGCGCCCATGCTCTACAACGGCGAGCGTATCGGCGACGGTCACCCACCGGAAGTCGACATCGCGGTGGATCCCGTGGACGGCACCACGTTGACCGCCAGTGGTCGCAACGGGGCGCTCTCGGTGATCGCGCTGGCCGAACGCGGCAGCATGTTCAACCCGGGCCCCTGTTTCTATATGAAGAAGGTGGCGGTCGGACCCCGCGGACGGGGCGCCGTCGACGTCAACGCGTCGGCGACGGACAATCTTAAGGAGTTGTCGCTGCGCCTGAAGAAGCCGATCCAGGAACTGGGGGTCGTCGTGCTCGACCGCCCTCGACACGACGACTTAGTGGCAGAGATTCGCGAGACGGGCGCGCGGGTCCTGTCGATCAGCGACGGTGACGTGGCTGGCGCGATCGCCACGGGATGGCCCAATTCCGGCGCGGACATGCTCTTGGGCATTGGCGGCACCCCCGAAGGCGTCATCGCCGCGGCGGCGCTCAAGGGACTGGGCGGAGAGATCCAGGGAGTTTTGCACGCGCGCACGCCCGCCGAGCGGGCCGAGGCCGAGGCACTGGGCTACGACTTCACTCGGGTCTTGACGACCGATGACCTGGTGGCCTCGGACAACTGCTTCTTCTCGGCCACCGCGATCACCGACGGTGACTTCCTACGCGGCGTGCGCTTCACCGAATTCGGGGCCACGACGCAATCGCTGGTGGTGCGCAGTCGTTCGGGCACCGTACGCACCATCGAGACATTCCATCGCCACGACAAGCTCCAAGAGTTTACGACCGGGCTCTGACCCCGGACCCCCACCGCTAACGACGAGTAAGGTTCCTGCCCATGAGCTCAGAGCACGACGAGGTCGACTCCTCGACCCGCTACGACACCATCGTCCAAGGGATCCTCGCCGGCGTGGAGTACGCAATCATCCTCAGCCTGTTGCTCATCGCGGCCACGGTACTGGTCCGTACGATCTACGACTTCTTTCGCCAATGGGGCGGGTTCCCCCAGACCGTGGTCGCCGCCATCGACGGCGTGCTCGTGGTGATCATCTTGCTCGACATCGCCCACACCGTCCTGGCCCACCTGCGGTCGTCGAAATTTCCGATACGACCATTTTTGGCGATCGGGGTCCTGGCCGGTGTGCGAGACATCTTGAGCGCCTCGGCCCGACTCACCTTTGGCAGTTCCACTCAGGGCTCAGATTTTTCACATACGGTGATCTCCCTCGCCCTGGGTGTCGGGGTGGTCGTGATGCTCTCGGTCGCGTTGGTACTCTTACGCGAGAGCACGCGCCCCGCCTAGATGACGCGGCGTGCGCACGAGTTCGTGAACAATCTCACGAGTGATGTGTCGATTCTCGTTGCCAGCGACGCCACTACGGCGTAAGGTCCGCTCAAGAACACTCGTCGGAGTGGCCACAAGGAGGTGGAGCGTGCAAGTTCGCGATATTTTGACTCACAAGGGCCGCGAGGTCGCCACCGTCTCGAAGGAGAGAACGGTGAGCGACGGTCTGCGCCTGCTGCGTGAACGCGGCGTCGGAGCGCTCGTGGTCACCGGACCCACGCCGCCACTCGTGGGGATATTCTCCGAACGCGACGTGGTGCGGGCTCTCGCGCTCGACGGCGCCGGAGCGCTCGACGCCCCCATCGCGGATCTGATGAGCACGTCCGTGACGACCTGCACGGAGGCTACGACCGTCGACTCACTGATGGCGATGATGACCGACCAGCGCATTCGCCACGTCCCCGTCGTCGACGACGGAGTGCTCGTGGGCATGATCTCAATTGGTGACGTGGTCAAGTGCCGCGTCGACGAACTCGAACACGAGAAGCGCGAACTACTCGACTACGTGTCGGCGCGCTAGCGTCGACTATTTCGACGCCGCGCTCGTCCTCGCGCGCAGGCGGGTCTCGGCGCGGCCCAGTGCCGCGACGGCCTCCGCGCGCGCGACCTCCGCCTCGTCACTCAATGACGTCAGCGTCAACTCCGCCGCCTCCTTGGCCGCTTGGGCCCGCGCGACGTCGATCTCCTCGAGACGTTCGGCCACGCCCGCGAGCACGGTCGCTCGCGTCACCCCCTCGTCGCCGGGTCCAACCTGGAAGAAACCGCCGTGCACCACGAAGGACAATTCACCCGTGGTCGTCGTGACGCGCACGACACCGGGAACGAGGTCCCCCACGAGCGCCGTGTGCTCGGGCAGAATCGTGAACTGGCCCTCAGAGGAACGCGCCATGAGTGCGCCCGCCTCACCGGTCCACAGCGCCGTCTCCGGCGTGACGATCTCTACCAACAAGGTCGCCATGGTCTAACTCTTCGCCAGTTCCGCGGCCTTGCGCTCGACGTCTGACGCGCCGCCCACGTTGAGGAACGCCTGCTCCGGGAACGGATCGAGGTCCCCCTTGACCAGGTGCTCGAAGGACTCGATCGTTTCGGAGAGAGGAACGTTGATACCGTCGATGCCCGTGAAGATCTTCGAGACGAACATCGGCTGAGATAAGAACCGCTGGATCTTGCGCGCGCGCGACACCGTCACGCGGTCGTCCTCGGAGAGTTCGTCCAGACCGAGGATGGCGATGATGTCCTGAAGTTCCTTGTAGCGCTGCAGGATCTGCTGGACCTGACGCGCGACGGCGTAGTGGCGGTCGCCGACGATCTCGGGCGCCAGGATGTTCGACGTGGAAGTCAAGGGGTCCACGGCCGGGTAGATGCCCAGCGCGGCGATCTGACGACTCAATTCCGTCGTGGCGTCGAGGTGCGTGAACGTGGTGAACGGCGCGGGGTCGGTGTAGTCGTCCGCGGGGACGTAGACGGCCTGCAAGGACGTAATGGAACGACCTCGCGTGGACGTGATGCGCTCTTGGAGCTCACCCATTTCGTCGGCCAGGGTGGGCTGATACCCCACCGCGCTGGGCATACGGCCCAACAGTGTCGAGACCTCCGAGCCCGCCTGGACGAAGCGAAAGATGTTGTCCACGAAGAGCAACACGTCTTGGTTCTTGACGTCGCGGAAGTACTCCGCCATGGTCAACGCGGCGAGCGCCACGCGCAGTCGCACCCCCGGCGGCTCATCCATTTGCCCGTAGACCAACGCGGTCTTCTCGATGACGCCGGACTCGCGCATCTCGAGCAGCAGGTCAGTGCCCTCGCGCGTACGCTCACCGACACCGGCGAAGACCGAGACCCCGTCGTGTTGCTCCGCCACCCGGCGAATCATCTCCATGATCAACACGGTCTTACCCACGCCCGCGCCACCGAAGAGTCCGATCTTGCCACCCTGCACGTAGGGCGCGAGAAGGTCGATGACCTTGATCCCGGTCTCGAACATCGTCGCGCGCGGCTCGAGCTGGTCGAAGGCGGGCGCGTTACGGTGGATCTCCCATCGATCCTCGATGGGTCCGATGTCGTCGGTATCCAGGGGCTGGCCGATCACGTTGAAGACGTGACCGAGCACCGCGTCGCCCACGGGCACGGTGATTCCACGACCGGTCTGACGCACGACGGCGCCACGCACTAGTCCGTCGGTGGGCTTCATGCATACGCATCGCACTCGCCCGTCACCGATCTGCTGAGCGACCTCCGCGGTCACCGTGACGGTGACCCCGTCGATCACGATGTCCATCTCGATGGCGTGGTTGATCTCGGGTAACGCGTGCGGTGGGAACTCGACGTCCACCACCGGTCCCGCGATCGCGACGACGCGTCCGGTCTCGAGAGTGGTCTTTTCGGGGGCCATGGTCATTGGTTTCTCACTTTCCCGAGCGGAGCGCTTCCGCGCCGCTCACGATTTCCATAATTTCTGTCGTAATCGAGTCCTGACGGGCGCGGTTCATAATGCGCGTCAGCGTCTGACCTAGTTCGTCGGCGTTGTCGGTGGCGGCGGCCATCGCGCGTTGTTGGGAGGTGTGGAACGACGCCGCACCCTCGAGGAGCGCGGAGAACACCTCACTCTCCAGGGCCTTGGGCGCCAGTTCGCTCAGTAGTCGCTCGACTTCGGGCTCGAACTCGGTGTACCCCTTGAGTCCCGTCGAGGGTGCGACCTCGAGATCGCTGGGCATCGAGAGAGGCAACAATTGCTGGGACTCCACGCTCTGGGATCCGGCCGAGTAGAACCTCGTCGAAACGAGAAGCACCTGCTGCGCCTCGCCCGCGACGAAGGGGGCGGCGACTCGACTGGCGACCAATCGCGCGTCGGCAAAACTCGGGCGATCGGCGAAGCCCACGAAACTCTGTTCGAGGTCGAAACCACGAAAACGAAAATACGCCGGAGCCTTCTTTCCCACCGCGAACAACCGTACCGTGGTGCCCTGGTGCTGCAGCATGTGGACGAGACGCTCCGCCGCGCGCAACACCGACGAGTTATAGGCGCCCGAGAGTCCGCGATCACCCACGATGACCAGCACGATCGCGGTGTCGACGTGTTCAGGCGTCGCGAGCATCTTGCGCGCCGCCGCCGGATCCGCCGAGGCCGCTTCACGAATTATTCGCTGCATCCCCTCGCGGTAGGGCCGGTTCGCGGTGATGCGCGCCTGCGAGCGAGCGATCTGCGACGCGGCAATGAGCTCCATCGCCTTGGTGATCTTTCGAGTGGCATTCACCGATTTGATTCGTTGTCGCAAGATTCGTTCTTGTCCCCCGGCCATCGCTCCTCCTTCCTCGCTCGTTCGTCTCGGTACTTAGTTGGTGACCGCGAAGCCGTCGACGAACGACGTCAGGGCGGCGTTCAGCGCGTCGGAGTCGGGCATGGTCCCGGTGGTGCGTATGTGCTCGAGCATCTCGGCGTGAGTCGCGCGGAAGGTGGTCATCAGCTCCTGTTCGAAACGGCGAACATCTTCGACGGGGATCGTGTCGAGCCACCCCTTGGTACCCGCGTAGATGATGATGCACTGCTCCTCGACCGGGACCGGCGCGTTCAGACCCTGTTTTAGTAGTTCGGTCAAGCGATAGCCGCGATCGAGTTGTGCTTGGGACGACTTGTCGAGTTCGGAGCCAAAGGTCGCGAAGGACTCCAGGTCGCGAAACTGTGCCAGGTCGATCTTGAGGGTACCCGCCACCGACTTCATCGCCTTGATCTGGGCCGCGCCTCCGACGCGCGACACCGAATTACCCACGTTGATCGCGGGTCGCACCCCCGAGTAGAACAGGTCGGACTCGAGAAAGACCTGACCGTCGGTAATCGAGATCACGTTGGTCGGAATGTAGGCGGAGATGTCACCGGCCTTGGTCTCGATGATCGGCAGGGCGGTGAGCGACCCTCCGCCGAGTTCGTCGCTCAACTTCGCCGCGCGCTCGAGCAGACGACTGTGCAAGTAAAACACGTCGCCGGGGTAGGCCTCGCGACCCGGTGGACGACGCAGCAACAACGAGATCTGGCGGTACGCCTCGGCCTGCTTGGACAGGTCGTCGTAGACCACCAGAGCGTGCTGCCCCTGGTCCATCCACTCCTGACCGATGGCGCACCCGGCGTAGGGTGCGAGGAACTTGAATGGCGCGGGGTCCCCGGCCGACGCGACGACCACGACCGTGTACGCCATCGCGCCAAAGTCCTCGAGCGTCTTGACCGTCTGTGCGACCGAGGAGTTCTTCTGACCCACGGCGACGTAGATGCACTTCACGCCCTGACCCTTCTGGTTCAAGATCGTGTCAATCGCCACGGTGGTTTTACCGGTCTTGCGGTCACCAATGATCAACTCACGCTGTCCGCGACCAATCGGCGTCATGGCGTCGATGGCTTTGATGCCCGTCTGCAGGGGCTCGCCCACGGGCTGGCGGCCGATGATACCGGGCGCCTGAACTTCCATGCGGCGCTGGCGAGGGTTGTTGAGGGGACCCTTCCCGTCAATGGGCTCACCCAAGGCGTTGACGACCCGACCGAGCAATGCGTCGCCGACGGGCATCGACAAGATGCGTCCCGTCGAGCGCACGACTTGCTCTTCCTCGATTCGGTCGACCGATCCCAGCACGACTGCCCCGATCGACTCCTCGTCGAGGTTCATCGCCAAGCCGACGGTTCCGTCCTCGAACTCCAGTAACTCATTGACCTTGGCCGAGGGCAGACCCGAGACGCGCGCAATGCCGTCACCGACCTCGATCACGCGCCCCACCTGCTCGGCACCGACGACGGGGTGGTATTCGGTGACGTGCTTACGCAGGGCGTCAGTGATCTCATTGGCACTAATGGTGAGCTCTGTCATCACAGATTCCTTCTCTTAGTCGTTTCGGTTCAAGGTGTCGTCGTAGAAGTGCCCCGACGACACCGAGTCGTGAAGCGCGGCGAGGCGTCCGCGGGTCGAGGCGTCGAGGCGAACGTCACCCACCTCCACCACGACGCCCCCGAGCAGATCGGACTCGTCGGCTATTTGCAGTTCCACGTCAAAACCAGTGAGGGCACCCAGCGAGTGCACGAGATCGGTCCGGGCCTGTTCGTCCAGGGGCCGCGCGGTGTAGACGCGCGCGACGCGCCAGTTGCGCGACTGGGCGACGTAGTCCACCACGAAGTAGAGGGTCCCCACCACGTCGCGGGGACGTCCTCCGGCGATGACGTAGCGCGCGAGACGCAGCGATATGGGGCTGACCTTGCCCCCGAGTAACTGGTCGACGAGACCGAGGCGCGAACCAAGTGGCGCGTCGCGGTCCAAGAGAACGCGGCGAAGATCGATGTTCTCCTCCACGGTACGCGCCCAGCGAAACAGGTCGTCTTCGATCTGAGAGAAGTCGCTCGTGTCGACCCCCTCGAGGACCGCGTCGGCGTATCCGGCCACCCGACGACGGGCGGCCAGGAGTCCCAGATTTCGCGGCGGCGTCTCGCGCGACTCTCGCACGACGTCGGCGCCGTGAGCGAGCTCACCCATCGCCGACGGCACCTCCTGCGCCGGAACACCGGCGGCGGCGTACACCGCGAGACGTCGGGTCTCCTCGTGCACTTTGCCCGACAAGATGTCACCCACGACTTGACCGCGCACCACGCCGGACAGCGAGGTGTCCGAGAGCATCCCGCGCAGATCGGCCTGCGCCAGCACCGCTCGCTCGAAGGCGGCGAGCTCGCCGGCCACGTCGGCCAGCGTCGTCTCATCCAGTGCGCCCAGGAGGGCGGCGGCGTATCCTTCGAGCTTTGGCAGCATGACTAGCGGTTCGATTCCCTTTGGGCTTGCGCGTTGAGAGCGGCCACCGCCTCGCGTACTAAGTCCTGGTGAGCGTTCTGGTCGACCTCGCGCCCCACGATCTTGGCCACGAGGTCAAAAACGATCTCACCAATCTTGGCCGACGCCTCGTCGATGGCGCGCTGACGAGCACTGACGACTTCGGCATTGGCCAGGCCCACGATCCGGTCGTACTCCACTTGACCGCGGGCCCCCGACTCCGCCTTCACCTGGTCCGACAACGCCTGCGCGTTGGCCACGATCTCGCGAGCCTGCTCGCGAGCCTCGGTGATGACGCGAGCGCGTTCGTCCCCCGCCGCAGCCGCGGCCGCGCGAGCCTCGTCGGCCGCCTCGAGGGCGGTGCGGATCTTGTCCTGGCGTGCCTCGATCATGGCGTTCAACTTGGGCAGCGCGTACTTCGCCACGACCAACAAGATGATGATGAAGACGGCGAGTTCGACGAACCACGTCCCGTTGGGGAGGAGGAAGATGGAAGCTGTACTCATGTCGGGTGACCTTCTTTGTTAGGGCGAACAACGGGTCCGAGGCATTCCTCGACCCGTTCCGTGGACTACTGCTTCTTGAAGACGTAGACGAAGACGACCATGAACAACAGGTTGATGAAGTACATGGCTTCGACCAGTCCCACCGTCAAGAAGAAGTACTGACGCGCCTTGTTCTCGATCTCGGGCTGTCGGGCGATCGCCGCGATGGTCTGGCTACCGGCGAGACCATCACCAATCGCCGCGCCAATCGCGCCGCCACCGAGGGCGAGGCCGCCGCCGACGAGTGCACCGGCGGTTCGTACCGCGTCCGCAATGCTTTGACTTGTTGCCATTTTGTCTTTCCTCCTGGGTTGGGTTAGTGCGAGGCCTGTAGGACGTCGAGGGGTTCGACGTGCGCGTCTTGCGCGTCGTGGTGACTGGTCGCCATGTCGAAGTACAAGACCGAGAGCAGCATGAAGATGTACGCCTGGATCGCGCCCAGGAGTCCGTCGTCGAAGGGTTTCCAGAGTAGTTCTCCGAAGGGAATGACGTAGACCGGGAGCAACGTCGTCATCACCACGATCATCAGGGCCCCCGAAAAGAGGTTGCCGAAGAGACGAAAGGTCATGGTGATGGGTTTGGTGATCTCTTCAATGATGTTGATCGGGGTTAGGCCGAGGAAGGGCTGGCCGTAGTGCTTGAAATACCCGCCAAAACCGCGGGCACGAAACGACTCGATGTGGACCCAGACGATGACGAAGGCGGCCATGGCCAGGGGTAGGTTGACGTCGCTGGTCGGCGCGGGAAAAATGTCGCCCGACTGACCCGGGTGCATGTCGGTCGGTAGGAAGCCGATCCAGTTACAGATCAGGATGAAGATGAAGAGCGTCACGCCCAGCGGCACGTAGCGCTTGCCGCGCTCACCCATGGCCGAGACGGCGAGGGTACCGACGAGATCGACCGAGATCATCTCCCACAGCACTTGGATTTTGCTGGGCACACCATCGGTGACCTTGGCGGTCATGCGAAAGACGAGAAAGAACATGATGGCCGCGGCCAACAACGTCGACATGATGATGTCGAGGTCGAAAGTGAGTCCCAAGAGCTTGAACGTCGGGTGGATCCCGACCGGAATGCTCTTCGCCGCGTACAGCGTCTTCACTACATGTCCCCCTGATTCGCTACCACGCTCATGACGTTGATGACGAAAACGATTTGATAAATCACGAGCCCTGCAACAATACCTATTCCCAGCGCCGTGTCCAGCCACAACCCCCCGAGGGCGATCATCGTCATGAGGACCATCCGGCTCAGCGTCTTACCACCGAGCTGACGACGCACCGCCTTGGTGGACTGCTGGCCCCTGATTTCGATCTTGGCGACCTGGGAATCAAGGAAACGGAGATTCACGATGGCCAGTGCGACGCCCAGTACCACCCCCAGCCCCGCGAGGGGGTTGATCATGACCGCGATGACGAAACCCACCGCGCCCGCGGCGAGCGCGGACAGCACGGTACGGCGCAGGAGACGCGGCAACGTTGACGGAGAGAGATTTTCGAGCACTGTGATGGGGTTTCTAAAGGAAACGCCGGATTTGCTGAATCACGCTCACCACGGCGGCGACCGTCCCTAACACTATCCCCAATAGCAACCCCCCGGGTGCGGTGCCCCACGCGTAGTCGGCCCAGAGTCCCAGGGCCACGCCCACGCCCACGCACGTCGCAATGGTCGTGCCCATCACTAAGAACGCGGCGGCTCCCGGAAGACTAGAGCCATCAGGTGGTTCGTCATCGTCGCGGGACGTGGCGTCGTCGTCGGACTCGCTCAATGGTGCGCCTCTTCGTGTTCGTAGCGACGGTGCTCCAAACGGCGGCGGCGCGTCAGGATCGGACTCGACCAGGTGAAGAGCCCGATCAAGAGCACCGCAACCGCGAGGGGCAAGAAGACGTTGGTGCGCGGGTAGAAGAGCGGGAACAAGACGAAGCCGCACAATAACGCGGTCCACAACCACAAGATGATCACCGTACGGCGGTGTCCGTGACCCAGGCGCATGAGTCGGTGGTGGATGTGGTTCTTATCGGGAGTGTGAAAGCCCTGCCCCGATACGGTGCGCCGTACGAAGGCGAACACCGCGTCGGTGAGGGGCACACCCAAGATGAACACCGGAATCAGGAGCGGAGCGAAGAAGAAGAAGGTCACCCCGCTCGCCGGCGGAGTACGGCCACCGATCACCATGGTTGACGCGCTCATCAATAGTCCGAGCATCAGCGCCCCGGCGTCACCCATGAAGAGCTTGGCCGGGTGAAAATTATCACGCAAGAATCCCACACAGATCCCGAAGGTCAAGGCCGCGACGAGCGGTCCGACGTTCGTCGAGGGCAAGAGGCCTAGGTCCTCGAGGCGCAGTCCGTACACGCACAACGTCCCCGAAGCGATCGCCACAATCCCCGCCGCGAGCCCGTCCAAAC
>JAJZEN010000077.1 GCA_021828545.1 Actinomycetes bacterium | reverse complement strand
ATGATGGGTCAATGGAAGGGCACGATCGTCGCGGTGAGCCACGAACGTGAATTCGTCGAGGCGATGCACCCGACGCACGCGGTGTTGTTACCCGAAGAGTACTTCGATCTCTGGCGCGACGACTACATGGACCTCATCGAGCGACGCTAGGCGGCGCGAAAGAAGTGTAGCGGCCACTCTGGGCGGCGCCCTCGGTTCGACCTAAGTTTGAGGAGAGAAGGGGAGTGGTGATGGAAGAGCGCCCGCAGAGGATTTCGTATTTCCCGATCGAGGCGATGGACCCGGACATGATGGTGGTCATGGAGCGTTGCGCCCGGGAGGGGACGCCCCGTCCCGAGAGTTCCGCGGTGCGCGCACATTCACCCGGCGCCTTCTGGGCCTTCGACGTCGCGTGGGACAAATTGTTTCGCCACGGCGTTGTGGACCACTCGATCAAGGAATTGTGTCGGGTCTACGTCTCACGATCGGTGAAGTGCGAGTACTGCGGTAATCAACGTAGTGGCGAGGCGCGTGAGTCGGGAATGACCGAGAGTAAGTTCGACGCCCTCGTCAATTTTGAGACGTCGGGGGCGTACTCCGAACGCGAACGTGCGGCGCTGTCCTACGCTGAGGCCATCACGTGGCGACTCGACCCCGACGACGAGTTCTGGACGAGGCTCTCGCGTCACTTCAGCGAAGAGGAACTGGTCGAGTTGGCCTGTTTTATCTCCTTGACCATGGGACAACAGAGTTGGATCCGTCTCTTGAACATCGATCATCACCAGGTGATGGCGGGCACGGTCGCGTCGATGGCTCCGGGCTTTGAGACGCCCGACGACGTCGCACTCACCACAGCGCGCGACGATTACTGGGCCGCCCCGTCTGCGTAGGGCTATTCGATCCCGGTGTACCAGGGCGAGGTCCGCGGGGGATAAGCCAACTGGAAGAGGCCATGATTGAGTGAGAGGTTCGGGTTGTAGTACGGGTCGCGAGCAATCTCAAAACCCCAGCGATCACGAATGGTGAGCACCTCGTTGATGAATCGAATGTACTTCTCGCCGTCCTGGTCACTCCCTCGTGAGACCGACTCGTAATGGAGCAACTGTGCGAGCGGGGTGTAGGTCACTTTGTGGCCCGTCGCCTGTACGCGCAGGCAGAAGTCGATGTCGTTGAAGGCGACCTTGAGATTCTCGTCCAGTCCGCCGACGGCCGTCCAAATATGACGATGTACCGCCAGGCACGCGGCGGTGACGGCCTGGTACTCCGAGGCCAACTGCGTGCGACCGAAGTAGCCAAAATCATTGGCGGGACGGAATTGTCCCACGTGGGCGGCCAGGCCCTGGGGGCCGAGCAAGACCCCGGCGTGTTGGATGCGCCCGTCGGGGTAGAGCAACTTCGCACCGACGGCCCCGACGCCGGGCTGGAGTAACTGGGCGATCATGTGACTCATCCACTCACCGTCGATGATCTCGGTGTCGTCATTGAGGAGCAGTAGGATTTCGCCCGTGCACTCGGGAACGGCGCGGTTGTGCAACGCCGAGTAGTTGAAGGGACTGTCGTCGCGCACGACCTTGATCTTGTCGCTCAGCACGTGGAACATCGCGTGGGTGAAGGGCTTGATTGACCCGTTGTCGATGACGACGACCTCGAAGTTCGGGTAGGTCGTCTTGTCGAGGAGTGACTGGAGGCAATCGCCGAGATACTTCCCGTCGCGGGTTGGAATCAGGACCGAGACCTTGGGGGGAGTGTCCGGCAGCGCGTACACCACGCGATTGAAGCCCGAACCGGGGACGCGTCGCACTTCTCCCTTGACGCCGCGACGCTCCAGGGCGTCGGCGACGGCGCGTCGGCCGGCGTCCACCGCCCAGGGCTTCGCCTCGGTCGCCAGGGACGTCGAACCGGAGTGGCTGCGCCAGTGGTAGAGAACATGAGGGATGTGAATGATGCTGCTGCGAGCCACCTTCTCACTCACGCGCAGTACGAGGTCCCAGTCCTGTGATCCGTCGAACTCGCTGCGCAGTCCCCCCAGCTCGCTGACTATGTCGCGGCGAACGGTCGTGAGGTGGCTGACGTAATTCTGACCAAGCAGGAGGAGGGGGTCGAAATCGCTCTTGAAGTACGGGGTGAAGGGTTCGTTGGCTTCGTTGATCTTGTCCTCGTCGGAGTAGATCAACGTCGCCTGAGGGTGTTCTTGGATGGCGAGGGCCACGTGGAGGAGCGCGTGGGCCACGATGGTGTCGTCGTGGTCCATAAAGACCAGCCAATCGCCGTGGGCTTGGGCGATGGCCGAATTGGTCGCCGCGGAGATACCACCATTCGTGTCACGCGTCACCAGTCGCACGCGGCTGTCCTGGGCGACGTATTCTTCGACAATCGCGCGGATCTCCGCGTCGGGAGAGCAGTCGTCGGCGATGAGTAACTCGAAATTTTCGTAGTATTGCTCGAGTACCGACTCAATCGCCTCTCGTAGGAATGCGTGATCGGGGTTGTACGTCGCCATCACGATGCTGAGCAAGGGCTGGGGGTCGATGAGCGAGATGCGCCGCTTGAGGTGATTGCGCACGTGCTCGTTTTCGAGGCGATACGCCAGGGTCCACGCGAAGTAGGGGTTGGCCTCAAGCCGCGGGCTCGTGCGCCCTCGTCCGTTACCGATCACGGCCACTTTGAGCGAATGCTTGAGAATGAACAGGCCACGGCGAAATTTGATGACCCGGGGGTTTTGTGACTTCGTCACGACCAGGTCGATCTCCTCGGATCCCACCATGGGCAGACTCAGTTCCTCGGGTTCTTCTTCGAGCCCCGTCACAAAAAGACGTGGGTCGATCCGGGGCTCCGCGACGGGCTCGGGTGCCGGTGGTGGTGGTGGCCCCGCGACGTACGAGTTCATGGGCGGGCGACGCAAGAGGCGACGCATCTTGCGCTCGATAACATTGGTGACCTTCAGGATCAGCAACGCGAGCGGATACAGGCGCGAGTCGGTAATCTCGCGGAATTGCGCGGCCACGATCTCGTTATTGGCCGCTTCGAGTTCGTAGATCTTGACGATCTCACGTAATGCGGTGACCTCATTGCTACGAAGAGTGTGTGCCTGGTGGGTCGTCGAGACGGGCTCCGACGAGTATGCATCAGACATCGGCTACGCCTCTCATTTCTTCGCAGGTAGCGCACGTTGTGGCAAGAAGTACCTGGTGCATCTTACCGAATGGCACCACACGAGAAAGTCGCACTACGCGCGTGCGCTCAATTCACCTGGACGCCGCGTCCACCACACCCACGCGATCAAGACGCCTGCGAAAATGGCCGTGATGAGGCAGTAGACCACCAGGGTGGCCATCTGGCCGGTGGGCGGGGACCACCCTTGGCCGTGGAGGAAGAAGAACTTCGGGCCGTAGAGTCCAACGGCGTAGCGCCGCATATTCGTGTAGAACGACAACATATTGGCCAGTGCCACGACCCCGATGACCACCGGGGCACTGATACGCGTAATCTGACGTCGCCGAGTGGCGTCGAGGGGGAACCACGACGGCAGCGAGAGGGGTGTTCGGCGGTTGGCGCACACCGCGGTGGCCATGATCAGTGCGCCGACGGCCAAAGGCAACGTGTCTCGCCCCTGCCACACGACGCCGAGCGTCTTCGCTTGACGACTGACCAGCGCAACGGGGATGGCGACGACCAGCGCGCACAGTCCTGCCACGACGGCGCGCTCCCGCCAGGATCCACGCATCACCGCCACAATGATCGCCGCTATCACGATGATGTACCAGGATTGGTAGACCAGATTTGGGAGCTCGGTGTCGAGCCACCCGAGGACGCCGACGCACTCGCGGAGCCATACTTGGACGTAACCCAAAACGATGTTGACGACCTTGGCCATCGAATCGCTCTTGGGTACGCCGGCACCCACGGGGAGGATATTGAGTGTCCCCTGGGTGAGGATCCACGTCGAGGCGAGGAGGGTGGCGACAAAAATCCCCCCAGCGCTGATCTGAAGGTCCCGACGTCGCCGTAGTTGCTCGAGGAGTGAGCGCGGACCCACCAGGACAATCACGGTGAGTCCCGCCAGGGCGAGCCACAGGGGTGAAAGACCTCGGATCAGGACGAAGATGGATCCCACCACCCCCAGGGCAACGACGAGACCCCCGGGAGGGTCGCTGTGTCGTTCGAGCGCGAAAATCGCGACCAGGGTCCACAGACATATCGCGGTGGTGATCTCGAAACCGCTGGGATTGACCGAGGACGAGAGGAAGTACACCTCGGGAGAGAGGGCGACGTAGACACCCAGATACAACGCGCTGCGGCGACTCCAACGTGAGATCGCGTACGCGCACATGGCCAGCATGAGTGCGCTCATCAGGCAACTCACAAGTCGCATCATGTAAATCCCACTCGGTTCCTGCGAGAGGTAGCTGGCGACGCCCACCACGAGGTAGTACAACGGGGGATAGTGCGCGACGTAGGTGGTTGTCACTTCGGGTGCTTCACTGGTTGGCCAGGGTTTGGAGCACGTGGCGGGAACGTTGGCCAGAAAGTGCCAGCAGATCGGGTAGAGCACGGAGTACGCGATGGACGCGGGTACGGTGACGTTGTCGAGGACCTTGCTGAGCGGCGCGTTGAGCGGTGCGCCAGGGTTGCGCGCGGGCGTGCCGAGTTGGCCGTGATCAAGGGCGACGGCGCGTATGACGTGCGCCTGCTCGTCGGGCGCGGCGATGAGGGGATCGGCGAAGGACCAGCACGCGAGTGAGACGAAGGTGATCGCGAGGACAAGGAGGAAGGCGTTACGCGGGGCGATCTGTGCGCGTAGGCGCACCGTACCCATTTCTCGCCAACTCACCAAGACAGACTAACCGGGTGTCATTTTCATATCCATCGCCGCGTTCGACGAACCACTTTCCCTGAATGGCACTAAGGAAAATCGAGTTCACGAGACAATTAGGCTCGTGAAGGCCAACGTCACCGCGGGGAGAATTTATGAGCATTGTCAATCGTCATTCGTTGGGGGGCCGCGTGCGCGGGCGAATGGTCGTGGCGGCGCTGTTGTGCTCGGTGGTGGTGCAGTCGATGGTTGTGGGCGTGGTCCCGTCGTCGGCGTCGACGACTCCGACGAGCGGACCGCAGTGGAGCGCGGGGACGACCCTCGTGGCGAACAAGGGTGGCGTGGACGTCGTGTCGTGCGTCGCGGCGACGTTTTGCGTGGCGGGTGATCACACCGGTGACGTCAGTTACTTCAACGGTTCCTCGTGGTCGACGCCGCAGAACATCGATGGCGCTAACGCCATCACGGCCATCGCGTGTCCGACGACCACGTTCTGCGTGGCCACCGACGCGATTGGCCAGTATGTGACAATGACCGGGTCGACGTGGAGCTCGCCGGTCCCGTTCCATCCCTTCGAGAGTCTTCAGATGCTTGGGGTGTCGTGTTCATCCCCGCTGTTCTGTATGGCGGTGGGCGAGACCTCGAACTTCACTCCGGTGGACTACTACTACAACAACGGCGTATGGACCCTCGACTCCGTGAATCTTGGGCCGGGCGACAATAGTGCCTTCGACGCGGTGTCGTGCGCGCCCACGGACGTGTGCCTCGCGACTGATTTCGGGGGCAACGTCACGACCTTCACCTTGAGCGCCGGCTCGACGCCGACGTTCTCTCACACCACGACGAAGATTGATCCCACCGATCAGACCTACATTGCCAACTCCATCTCGTGCGTCACGGCGACGAGTTGTGTGGCGGGATCGAACTCAAATATGGTGAGCACGTTCAATGGTGTCTCGTGGACCACGGTGACCCCTTTCCTCTTGGGCGCGAACGGCGTTCTCGTTTCGTGCGTCGCGACGACCTGTGTGGCCAACGACTCCAACGCCCAGGCCGTCTCGTCGAGTGTCCCCTTTACAACGTGGTCCACGCCGGGGACGATCACGATTCCTTCGCAGATCAACGGGGTCTCGTGTTACGCGGTGCTGGCCAGTGCGGCGTGTCAAGCGGTGGATAACGACGGCTTTTCGGTCGCGCTGACCCTCGGGACGAATGGAGTGCCGCTCTACACGCCTTCGACGACGGTCTTTGATCCGCCCCACGTTCTCTCATCGGTGACCTGTGCCAGCGCCACGTACTGCATCGCGGGGGATACGGCGGGAGAGACCGTGACGTACCAAAACGCGAAGTGGTCGAGTCCGCAGGTGATCACGACCCAGCCTCTCGGTGTGCGCGAGGTGCGCTGTGCCTCGTCCACCCACCCCTTTCGCGCGTTGCAGTGCGCCGCCGTGATTGGCGACTACGCGGCCTACCATCTCGGCTCACATACGGCCACTTGGAAGCCCGAGGTAGGAACATCGACGACCTACGCCATCAGTTGTTCGAGTCGCTGTGAGTATCTCTCGCCCGAGGGAAAATCGTCGGGACTGGTGGGGGGATACCTTCCTAAGTTGCCGCCGAACGCTATCGTGACCGACGTCTCGTGTCCCGCGAGCGCGCACGCCTGTATGGCGATCGACTCCAGTGGTGACTTTTACGTCTCCCGGGGCGCGACGTGGTCCATCGGCCCGCGGATCGAGTCGTCGAAGACCGTCGTCGCGTGGTCGTTGTCGTGCGTGTCGACGAGCTTCTGTGTGGCCATCGATCTCTCGGGCGACGCTTATGAGTTCAACGGCACAAGCTGGAGCCGTCCCGAGAAGATCTCAGCGCTCGGACTCTACGCCGTGAGTTGCGGGGCTACGTACTTGTGCGTGGCGACGGATCTCCTGGGTGGCGCACACGTCTTTAATGGGACGAGATGGCTGACGACCAAGTCCGGGTTCACGTCGGGTGCACTCCATGGCGTGTCGTGTCCGAGCGCGAGCACCTGCGTGGCCGTCGATTCGAGTAAGGCGTACACCTTGAGCATTCCCACCGTCCCAACGCATATCTCGTACCTCGCCTCCACGCGCGCCGAGAGCGTGGAGGGTCGTACCGTGGTGAAGGTGTCGGTGACCGCCGCGACGGCCCCCACCGGGACCGTGACGATTTCTGCGGGGACCGTGACGTGCGCCGCGACCCTCAAGAAGGTGACTGCGGGGTCCTCGAGGGCGCACTGTACGTTGCGCACGACGCGCTCGGGACCGACCAGATTCGTTACGGTGTTCGGGGGTTCCTACGGTTACGCTCCCTCGGGTCCGCGCGATCTGGTCGAGAGGGTGTTGGCCGCGAAATAGCGTCCGAGCCCCTTCGAGGCGCGAGCGACCTCGTTAGGGCCCGTACGCGGCGAAGGTCTAGCGGTCAGTGGTGGCGAGATTCTCGAGGACCATGGTGGCGATCTGGGTGAGGGCGGTGACGTGCTCCGTGCTGAGTCCCCGGAAGAAGTAGCGCTGGACGTCCAGGACGTGGTCGGGCGCCGCCCGGTGCAGGGTGGTGCGACCCTCGTCGGTCAATTGCACGAAGACGCCGCGCTGGTCGCTCGGACAGGGACTTTTGAGCACGAGACCGCGCTGACACATTCGGGTGATGTGATGGGAGAGTCGACTCTTCTCCCAACCCAGCTCGTCGCTGAGTTCCACCACGCGGCGACGCTCGTCGGGCTGATCCGACAGCGTCGCGAGTACCAGATAGTCCTGGTACGAGAGGTCGTGCGCGCCGAGACCTCGCCCGAGGCGCGCTTGGAGCTGCAATTGCATGAGCGACAACGCCTTCCACGCCTCGAGTTGCGGGACGGTCAGCCACTTCGGGGACGTCATCATTGTCCCAGGATAGTCACCCTCTGGTTGATGTATCATCTACTGTTGCTATAGTCGTAGATATATCAACCACACGCTGGGAGGCTCGATGACCACCACGCCCGCCGTCTTCGTCGGTCACGGAAGTCCGATGAACGCCATCGAGGACAATCGCTACACCCAAGCCTGGTCCGCCTTCGGTGACTCCTTCGCGAAACCCACCGCCATTTTGGCTATTTCCGCGCACTGGTACATCAACGCGACGGCGGTGACGTCGATGGCGCATCCGCGGGTGATCCATGATTTCTACGGTTTTCCCCAGGAGCTCTTCGATTTCCAATATCCAGCTCCCGGTGACGCCAAGTTGGCTCAGCACGTGGGCGACATCGTCGAACCCGTATGGGTGGGACTGGATGATGAGACCTGGGGGATCGATCACGGTACCTGGTCGGTACTCGCCCACATGTTTCCTCACGCGGACGTTCCCGTGGTGCAGTTGGCCATCGACGCTTCCAAGCCCCTCGACTATCACCTGGACCTCGGCGCTCGGCTGGCCCCCTTGCGTGACGAAGGGGTGTTGATCGTGGCCAGTGGGAACGTCGTGCACAACTTGCGCGCGATCGACTGGCGATCACCCGAGCAGGGTTTCGACTGGGCCCAACGCTTCGACGACGACGCGCGCGCGGTTTTGTCGAGTGATCCCAGCGACCTCGCGACTTTGGCGCAGAGTGATGACTATCGACTCGCGGTGCCCACGCCCGACCACTTCTTGCCTCTGGCGTATCTCGCTGGTGTTGCCTCCGCCAGCGCCACGACGCCCGACGTGTTCGTCGAGGGGTGCACTATGGGTTCACTGTCGATGACGTCCTACGTCGTTCGCTAACAGCGCTGGGCACGCCCGCGCGAGCCAGGGGACGTTGAGGTGGGGCGAACAACTCTCGCTAGTTGGGCGCGAGACCTGATCGTTGTCGAATGATTCGTGCGAGCGCGGAATTGTCATCGTCGCCGTAGCCCTGGTCAATCAACTCATCTTCGAAGACGGCGGCGAGCGACGTCACCGGTAGGTCACTGCCGGTTCGCGCCGCGAGGTCGAGGGCAATGGCCAGATCCTTGCGGTGCAGGGAGATTTTGAAGCCAAGGGGGTAGTCGTCGTCGATCATCCGACCACTGCGATTTTGCAGAATCCACGAACCCGCGGCCCCCCCGGCGAGTGCCGCGACGACCTTATTCATGTCGAGCCCCGTCTTGAGGCCCAGGGTGATGCCTTCAGCAACAGCCAAGTACGTCCCGGCGAGGATGACTTGATTGATCGCCTTGGTCCACTGTCCCGCCCCGACGGGCCCGACGTGCGTAATGGTGGAACCCATGGCGCGCAGGACGGGCTGGGCGCGTGCCACGTCGTCGTCCTCACCGCCGACCATGATGGTCAGCGTGGCGCGTTGGGCGCCTTCGGATCCGCCCGAGACCGGTGCGTCGATCCAGCCGACGGCGCGCTCGCGCGCTCGCGTCGCGAATTCCTGTGTGCGCAGCGGCGAGATGGTCGAGCAGTCGATTACGAGTGCGCCGTGGCGCAGACCATTGATGAGTCCGTCGACACCGAAGACCACCTCTTCGACCTGGGGAGAGTCGGTGACGCAGAGTATGACGACGTCGCTCGCGGCGCCGACCTGGGCGGGAGTCAGTGCACCAATCCCCCCGAGGGCCCGCACCGCGGCGTCGTGCCCGGGGCTGCGGTTCCACACCGTGAGCGTGAAGCCGGCGCGCGCGACGTTCGCCGCCATAGGTGCACCCATCGTGCCCAGTCCGATGAAGCCGATTCGCGCCGTGTCGGGGAGGGGGTTGTTCATAGGATTCTCGCGTTCAGTCGCGACAACGCGGCGCGCGGTCGAGGTAGTGGACGCAGACACCTTAATGTTGTCGACGGCGAGACTAACGTGCGTCCTAACGCGCGGCCCCGTCGGCGCCGGAACGGACTCCTGAAGTGATCGACCCCTATCGACGCCGTCTCGCTCTCCTGGTGGCGTCGTGCTACTTCATGGAGGGCCTCGACGCGACGATCGTGACGACCGCGGCACCCAAATTGCGAGTCGCCCTGCACGCCTCCTCGACGGGTATTGGGCTCCTGATCGCGACGTACCTCATCACCTTCGCCGTCGTGATCCCGGTGGGCAATTGGTTGATTCCTCGACTGGGTGAGCGTCGGCTGTTTCTCACGGCGATCGCTATTTTCACCGCGTCCTCACTGCTGTGCGCCCTGTGCTCGAATCTCGGTGAACTCGTCGTCGCCCGAACACTTCAGGGCGCCGGGGCGGCACTCATGGTACCGGTCGGTCGGGTCGTGGTACTGGCCCGGGCCCACAAGAGTGACATCATGCGTCTCGTCGCCTACATCGTGTGGCCGGGACTCTTGGCGTACGCCCTGGCACCGCTCGTGGGGGGAGTGATCGTCACCTTCGGTAGTTGGCGATGGCTATTTTTACCGAACGTCCCGTTGGGGGTGGTCGCGTTCTGCGTGGGGATCAAGGTGATGCGACCCTCAACGCATCGGACCTCGACCGCGCCGCTCCTGGACTGGCGCGGACTGGTCTTGAGTGCCGTGGGCCTCGCGGGCCTCGTCTATAGCGCCTTCGTCGCGGGCCAACTCGCGTCGCCCTGGTCCGCGGTCGCTCTGGACCTGGTGGTGTCGTTCGGCGTCCTCGGGTTGGCGTGGAGGTATTTGAGTCGGCGCAGCGAGCCATTTCTCGACGTGAGCGTATTTAGGGTCAGGACTTTCGCCCAGTCACTTCGCGCCATCATCCCCTTCACCATGGTGGTCGGTGCAGTGCCGCTTCTCTTGCCGCTGATGTTTCAAGAGCTCTTTGCCTGGAGTCCCATCAAGTCCGGGATCATCGTCGTGTTCGTCTTCATCGGCAATGTCGCGGCCAAACCCGCTACGACGCCGCTTCTCAACCGGTACGGGTATCGCCGCGTCCTCCTCGGAGCGACATCGGCCGTGACCCTGACCATGGGGGTATTCGCCCTCGTCGACGCGTCGACCCCGCTCGCGGCCGTCGCGCTGGTGGCGTTCATCAACGGTGTCGTTCGCTCCATCGGGTATACGGGTCTCATGACCCTCGTCTACAGCGACGTCGCGGAAGCGGACATGGCTCACGGTACGACGCTGGCGGCGACGGTCCAGCAGGTCGCCACCGGATTCGCGGCGTCGACGGGTGTAATTGCGCTGCGCGTGGGCGCGACGATCACGCACACGAGCGCTTCGCCACCCCAGGGGGCCTACCGCATCGCATTCCTCGTGCTCGCCGCGCTCGGGGCACTCAGCGTCGTGAACGCCCTCGCCCTGGACCCGAGTGCCGGCGACGCGTTGCGCACCACGGGGTCCTCTCGACACGACGCGAACGACTAGTCCCGGGTATCGGCGTCGTCGCGAGGTCTCGACCGCCACGACGATGACGCCACGACGGCTAGGACAATTGGCGAGTGGCGGCCCAATTCGTGAGCTGATGACGATTGGAGAGTTGCAGTTTCCTCAGCACGGACGACACGTGGCTCTCAACGGTCTTGGTGGAGATCTCGAGCTCGGTGGCGATGTCGCGGTAGGCGTACCCGCGCGCAATCAGACGCAGTACTTGGCGCTCGCGCGGCGTGAGTTGCTCCAAATCTGGATCGATCCCTCGTGGGGCGGGTGCGTGGGCGCAGTAAGAAAAGGCGTCGAGAACGAAGCCCGCCAGTCGCGGCGAAAAGACGACGTCACCGTCGTGGATGCGAAAGATGGCGTCGATGAGGTCGGGCCCGAGGATGTTCTTAGTGACGTAGCCCCTGGCGCCGGCGCGCACGATCCCAATCACGTCGTCGGCGGCGTCGGACACTGAGAGGGCGAGGAACCTCACCGCACTACTGCGCGCCACAACCGTCGTCAAGACCGCGAGACCGCCCCCGCCGGACATGTGGACGTCGAGTAGCACCACGTCGGGGAGGCGTTCGAGTATCAGCTCGATGGCGGCATCGACCTCATCGGCCTCTCCAATGATGTCGACGTGCGACGATATCTCCGCGCGAATACCCGAGCGAATGAGTTCGTGGTCGTCGACCAGAAAGACGCGCGGCTGACTCACGAGGCCACGACGGTGTAGTCGAGCGCGAGGTGGACTTCGGTTCCCGTTCCTCGAGCGGATCGGATCTCGGCACTGCCCCCGTGCGCCGACATTCTCTCCACGATGGAGTGAGTGATGCCGTGACGATCGTGGGCCACGCGGGCGAGATCGAAACCCACGCCGGTATCGCGCACGAAAACGTTGATCGAGGTGGCGTCGACCTCGCCAAAGATCGAAACTCGCGACACCCCCGCCCACTTCGCGGCGTTCACGGCGGCTTCGCGGGTGGCCGCCACGAGAGCGGTGATCCGCTCGTCGCCCGAACAATCACCCACGATCACGAGTTCGACGGTGACGTCGTAGTTCTGTTCCACCTCATTCTCGACGAGACGGAGTTGCTGGGCGAGCGAGTCCGAGGGCTGATCTCGCTCGCCGTCGAGCGAGAAGAGCCACCGACGGAGTTCGCGTTCTTGGGCGCGCGCGAGGCGGATGACGTCGGTGGGACTCGCTGAGGCCTTTTCGATCAACGTCAGGGTCTGCAGGACCGAGTCGTGCACGTGAGCGACCAACTTGGCGCGTTCCTCGACGCGAACGCGTTGGCGCCTCTCGCGTGACAAGTCGCGTACGCTCTCGAGCCACCAAGGAGCCAGTAGGACACCCACGCCGAGAGTGAGGGCGGTCCCGCCCGCGATGGCGGGAACCAGGCCGCCCCAGATTCCTCCGATTCGACTCACGACCCGAATGCCGATCACCAACATGATGACGCCGGGAATGACGCGCAGGGCGAAGGCGCGCCACCCGCGCGCCGACGCCGTTCCGACGATCGGCGCCGCGCTCATCAGGGCCTCGAGGTGGCTCCTCTCGTCACGCGAGGAGCCGTGCCAGATCGCGATCACCGCAACGACACTCAAGAGCGACGACCACAGGAACACCCTCATCGCGTGGGGGGCGCTGTGGCCCAGTATCGCCAGGACGAACAACGCGACGAGCAAACTGACCAACGTGATGTGCGACTCGCGTCGCGACGCCATCAGTCGCCGGGCAATGTTGTCATCCTCGCCCCATCGGGGGACGAAGAGCCACGCCGTCAGGTAGACCAACAGTCCCGCACCCAGGATGAGGCACGACAAACTGAACGCGACGCGAACGGTACGTTCGCGTATGCCCAACCGCACGGCGAGGCCCGCGCACACGCCACCGACGAGTGCACGGCTGGTGGAGCGTGCCAAGGGGCGAAGCGCCACGCCGAGCGTGGGAGAAGGTGAAGTGCGTGGCAACGTCATGGAAATCGACCCTTCTGCAATCCCCGACATTCTCTCACTACGCGGCGCTCGCGTCACTCAGGGAAAACCCTGACTCTGGTGATGCGCCTGAGGGTTTTCCCCCATAGAAATCCCTGGTCGAGGGTCGTAGCTTGTCGTTATGAGTGATCACGATCCCCTCGGCGCACCTCCCCTCGCGAACGACCCACCGCCGAGCGGACCGCCACCAGTGGTCGAGACGCGCCTTCGTCGGAGTCGTGAGCGACGAGTACTCGTGGGGGTGGCCGGGGGTCTCGCCGAGCGCTTCGACATCAACGTGTACCTGGTGCGGGCCATCTTCGTCGTCCTGACCATTTTCTGGGGTCTCGGGGCGGCGATCTATCTCGTGCTGTGGCTCGTCATGGGTTCGTCCCTGACCCCGAGCGACGACTCCGTCGCAGTGGCGCGGCCGCGCGTCTCCACGTCCCATCGACTGACTTTCGCGGTCGTCGCAGCCGTGATCGCCCTGGGATTCTTGGCCGTGGCCGTTCTTCGACCCGTCGGAGCACTGGGTCCGAGCGTCGGACTGGCGTGGGTCGTGTTTCTGTTGGTGCTCGCGGTCGTGGCGATCAAGACGTCGTCGCGACGACTCACCATACGTCGCGTGGTCGGTGTGGCGTTCTTGACCGTGACGAGCGCACTCATCCTCGTGATCAGCGCGGTTCTGGCTCTTCTCGCTTCGACGGGCGTTCCCCTGAGTGGCGGGATCGGTGACCACCACTTTTCCCCGTCGTCCCTCGCGCGAGTACGTCACGCGTACCACACGGAATTCGGTGTCGCGACCATCGACCTGAGCGCCGTCGAATTCCCCGTGGCGGGTTTCTCCCTGGTAGCGACGGTGGCGGCGGGTCAACTCGACATCGTTGTTCCGGCGGACGCGGTCGTGAGCTTGTCGACCAGCGTGGGGGTGGGCCGAGTGTCGACGTCCTCCTCCTCGGTGGAGGGGGCGGCGACCGCGCCCTACGCGTCACTCCCCACGGGACTCAGCGGCGGGCGTGGACGCAGTCGTCCTCACGTGACCATCGACGCACGAGTCGGCGCCGGTCTCATCGACCTCATGCGCGCGGTGAGCCCCTCGTGACGAACGGTGTTGTATTTAGCGTCTCCTTAACTAGTCTTTAGGCCAACCTGGTGAGGCGTAGGTAGATTGGGCCGTTCTGGCGCTCCATGAAGCACCAGAGGGAGGCCGGAGAGAATGAAACGGACGTTCCCCTCCCGGACGTCTACTTCGAGAGTCGACGTGGTCGCAACGGCGATGATGCAGAGCGGCGTCGCTGGCGCGTCTGCCCCCACACAGCGCGCGATCTTGGGCGACGGCGGTGGGTGGTACTCGAATTTCGACCAATGGGGACGTGGAACTCCGTGACGACGAGTTACTGCGTGAACCCAGCGTCGACGCGGTCGACGGAACCCGATCCCCCAGACCACGTCGCTCGGCGCCGCGACACGCCAGGGGCGCGAGACGCGAAGAGGGTCTGGTGACCGAACAATCGAACCCTCCCGTCGCGCGGCGACGCCCGCGCCGCGGTGGTGTCGACGGCAACGAGCGGCTGACGGCGATGGTGGCAGTACTCCTGCTCTTCTTGCTGTTCCTCGTCGGATTGACGGTACCGATCGCCAACGCGCAGACCCGACTCCACGTGTTCCTGGGCGTGCTCGTCATTCCCCCTATTCTGCTGAAGATCGGCTCGACCACTTGGCGCTTCGTGCGGTACTACTCAGGAAATTTCTCGTATCGGTCCAAGGGCCCCCCCGCACCCTTGCTGCGATTACTGGGCCCCGCTCTCGTGATCTTGACCTTGGTGATGTTGGGCTCGGGAATCGGTCTAGTGATCTGGGCGCCAGTGTCGATGCGAGCGTCGTTATCGCAGATCCACCGATTGTCGTTTATCTTGTGGTTCGGCGCGATGACGATCCACGTCCTCGGGCACCTCAGGGACACCGCGAACTACGCTCCGCGGGACTTCGTTCGTCGTACCCGACGTCACGTCCGGGGCGTCGCGTCGCGTACGTGGGTGACGGTGGCGAGTCTGGTTCTGGGGGTCGTCTGCGCCGTGGTAATCGTGCCGTACGCCCATAATTTCGTGGTGTTCGCCCACTGAGTGGTCGTTATTCTCCACCTCCACCCTTAACCCTCAACCCTTGGGGAGCGCACAGCTGGTGGTCCCCTCGCCGCAGGAGCCCGTGACCTTGAAGGGGAAGGGCTGGAAGGCGACGACGGGTGAGCCGACGTCGACTTGGATCTGTTCCTGGGCGAGAAGTGGTACTAGTCGCGGACTTCGCACCCAGCGAACGCCATTGATAAAGACGACGACGCGACCCCGGGCGGGCCCTACCTGGTGTGCGCTGAGCGGCTGATGCCACACGTCGAAGAACTCACCCAGCGTGAAGTTACCGCGGGCGGGCGCTTCGACGTGGATGATGCCGTCGGCGACGTGCGTGTGCAGCCAGTAGAGGCAGTCCGAGGCGCCAACGTCGACGAAGGTGCCCGAGGAGAGATGTTGAACGATCGCGGGTGACGTGATGCCCACGCCGGCGGGAATCCGTTCCGGGGCACCGTCGACGAAGATCGCGACGTGCACGTGGATGTGGTAGTTCACCGTCTCATGATTCTCGGTCCGGCACGTCAGACCATCTACACTGCGTCCCGTTAATGACGTGGAGGCGCTGGCCAGATCCGGTACGTTCGCAACGAGGACGCCCTCGGGACCCACGACGTCGGGGTGGGGGCGTGAGGAGACCCAGCCGACCGCTACCGCAGCGATCGTCATCATTGCCAATATCAATTGGGGAACGCTGGACCGAAGAGTCGAGCGACCGCGTCGTGGGCCCGAAGCCGTCACCGGGTACTCCTTTACGAGTTTTCGTCTGCCGAGAAGTTGTCTCGTCACGTCCGTGCAGTGCGCAGGGATACTTTAATTCTCGCAGTCGACGGGGTATCGCGCGATTCCGGGCCCAGGGGGCCGGTTTCCTCGGTATTTCCTCGAGCTTCTACCCCCGACCCGCGGTCGTACGTTGGTGCCACGGAGAGGGGAGTTGGCGCGACACGTCGGCCGGACTCCGTCCTCGACGCCTCGACGTCAGTCGAGACCTGGCAGGACTCGGGCGAGGAAAGGTGCCGGGAAGGGACCTCGTCCATTGCTGGTCACGCCCATCAGGACGAGAGTGCGACGGGTCACGGGGTGGAGTTTCAATCAGGGTCGAGATGCACCACGACGTCGTAACGCCGCGTGAGACCGACGGACTCACCTCCCGTGGCGGCGGTGTCGACGGTGGCGACGAGCGATCGTGGCCGGAGATTTCGCTGCACCTGTCGTGGGTTGTTGGCGAAACCCCCGTCACCTGCCTGATCGGAACGTCTCGGCGGGGGCATTCCTCGATCGAAGTGTCGAGATTCCTCTCGAAGTATCTGCAATCAGCACTTTTGCCAGGCGACTGTCGAGAGCGAAAAGTGCCTCTCTTCCTCAAATCAGTCTTCGAGTAAGGCAAGGTCCTCGTCACACGAGAACGAAAT
>JAJZEN010000140.1 GCA_021828545.1 Actinomycetes bacterium | reverse complement strand
GTTAAAGCAATCAACATCGCCAATTTCTTTAACCGGCCCAAGGTCAATCAGTACTTCATATCTCTCAATAATCTGATTCACGGTCGCCTCGGCGTTGGCTACGTCAAGATTGAGTCCGTGTCGTACGGGCTCCGGGTCAACCTGCCCAAGTTGCTATATCTCAGGGGTTTGGCGTTGATCTTCACGTTGCTGACCGCCATTCCGCTCAGGGACTATTGAGCGGTGAGACGGAACAAGGCGGACGACTTCGTCCTGACGGGACGCTCCTTCGTGGGTTAGTCCATGCCCACGTTCTGGCCTGGACTACTACTCCTCGTGTTCTTCTCGGTGTACTGAAGAGTCTTTCCCTCCGAGGCCCTTGAGGCGCTCACGGTCTCAGGTTCAAACTCCGATCCGCGCGCCATGTTCCTGCCAGTCCTCACGCTGTCAATCGTCGGTGTCGCGTCGTCCAGCCGGTATACGCGATCGTCGGCGATCGAGGGCCTGACCCAGGACGATATCTGTACTGTTCGAGTGAAGGGGGCGACCAATCGTGGGATTCTCTTTGGTCACATGTTCCGCGAATACCCCCCCCGGAGTGCGGCAAATACGCTGGGAACCGACAGCGTCGGTTACGACGTCCTCGGTCGGCTGATGGTGGGGGGCAGTCCTCGCTGGAGATTGGGCTCGTGGCCGCGTTGTGGGCCGACATTTTCGGTGTCGCGTGGGGCGCCATCGCGGGATACTTCGGTGGATTCATCGACTCGACCACGATGCGCATCGTTGATGCGCTCCTCGCGTTGCCGGTGCTCTTCGTGCTGTTGTTGATGGCGGCAATCATCGAAATTAATCAACTGAACCTCACGTTGGTGGTGGCATTTTTCGCATGGTTGGTTCCCGCTCGCCTCATCCGGGGTGAGACCCTAACGCTGCGCACGCGCGAGTACATCCAGGCCGTGAAGGGTATGGGTGGCGGATCGAATCGGAGCATCTTCGTGCACATCATCCCTAGCGCCATTGGCATTATCGTCGTAAACATCACGTTCCAGGTGGCTGACGCACTGTTGGCGCTAGCGGCCTTTGGCTACCTGGGTTTCGGATTACCGCCGCCCGCCGCGAACTGGGGACTCATGCTCTCCCAGGGTGTTGGGTACCTCTACGCCGGGGAGTGGTGGCTGATTTATCCGGTGGGGATATTGATCGTCATGACCGTGATCGCGTTCAACTTCGTGGGCGACGTGCTCAGAGACGCCTTCGACGTCAGACTGAAGCGACGTTAAGCAGCCTCGGCATCGTCGACGATGCCCCGAATCAGTCCGGGAAAGACCAGACCGTGGAATGGGGCGACCGCGTACCAGTAGGCGCGCCCCAGAAGGCCGCGGGGCTTGAATCGCGCGCGCTGCGTCACGTTCGTGCCTTCGGGATCGGTCTCGATTATCCATTCGAGCCAGGCTTCGCCGGGTAGGCGCATCTCAGCGCGGAGTCGGACAATGCGGTCTTCGACGATCTCATCCACGCGCCAGAAGTCCACGCAGTCGCCCACGCGCAGTTCGCTGGGGTGACGCCGGCCCCGGCGCAGGCCCGGTCCGCCGAAGAGTTGGTCGAAGAGGCCGCGGACGCGCCAGAGCCACGCCCCGTGGTACCAGCCGTGTTCGCCACCCACCGAGCAGACTGCTCGAAACACCGCGTGGGTGCTCGCCATTGTGTGGAGGCGGCGAGTGTCAATGAGTTCGGTACCCCCCGCCCACGAGGGATCGGTGGTGTAGGCGCGAAACGGCTGAAAATCGGCGTCACTGAACGACGTAGGGACTTCGTGTCGACTGGTGTTGCCGAGCGCCAGGGCAATGGCCTCGCGCAAGGATCGTTGAGGGGCGCCCAAAATCTCTCGCGTACGCGTATCGCGAACGATCACCTCATTGATCAGGCTATTCACTAAGGGTTTCGCCAGGGAGGCTGGTACCGGTGTCACGAGTCCAATCCAGTGGCTCGAGAGTCGTGGGGTGAGAAATGGAACCGGGATGAGGCGGCGTTTCGTCAGACCGGCTTCCGTGGCGTAGATCTCCATCATCTCGGCGTAGCTCACGATGTCGGGGCCGCCAATTTCGAAGATTCCGGGCAGAGCATCGTCATTCCCAATCACCCGCGCCAGGTAATCGAGAACGTCGGATATTGCAATGGGTTGTGACTTCGTGGCGACCCACTTGGGTGTCACCATCACCGGCAGGACCTCCACGAGGTAGCGCAACATCTCGAAGCTGGCCGAACCCGAGCCAATGATGACGGCGGCGCGCAACTCGCTCACTGCGATCGGTCCGGCGGCCAGCGTTCGTCCCACGCGGTGGCGACTGAGCAGATGCTCACTCAACGTATCGTCGTCGACCCCCATCCCGCCCAAGTACACGATGCGCTGGACGTTGGCCGCTTCGGCGGCGCGACGGAAATGTTCTGCGTCACGCGTCTCCTTGGCGACCCAGTCCTGCCCGTCACCAATGCCGTGTACCAGGTACACCGCGACATCGATCGTGGCCATGGCGGTCTCGAGTGGTCCCTCTACGGACCCCGCCACTATCTCCACCTCGTTGTACCATGGCGCCGCTGAGAGTTTCCCGGGATTGCGGACGAGGCACCGCACTTCGTGTCCTTCGCCGAGTAGTCGCGGTACCAATCGGCCACCGACGTAGCCCGTCGCTCCCGTGACTAGAACACGACTCACGTCACCAATCCACTCACCATCCGAGAGTACTGGTGGGATCCTAGAGATTGCCCACGATGTAGTTGATACAGGCACACAACGACGCCACGTCTTCGGGGTCAACGCTGGGGAACATGGCGATGCGCAGTTGATTGCGCCCGAGCTTGCGGTAGGGCTCGGTATCCACCACACCGTTCTTACGCAGAATTGACGCGCCGAGCGCCGCGTCCACGCCGTCGACGAAGTCGATCGCGCCCACGACATTGGAGCGCTCGCGGGACTGGGTGACGAAGGGGGTCGCAAAGTCGGACGCCTCGGCCCAGGTGTAGAGGATCTCGGCCGACTGACGCGAGCGACCGGCGGAGAAGGCGAGGCCCCCGTTGTCGTTGAACCACTTGATTTGGGAGGCGAGGAGGTGAATGGTGGCCAGCGCGGGGGTGTTGTACGTCTGGTTGAGTCGCGAATTGTCCAAGGCGATCTTCAAGTCGAAGAATGCCGGAGTCCAACGGCCCGAGGCCGCCAGGGTCTCGATGCGTTCCACGGCCGCCGGCGAACACAACGCCAACCACAATCCGCCGTCGCTGGAGAAGGACTTCTGGGGCGCGAAGTAGTAGCAGTCGAATTGCAGTGGGTCGACGAAGAGGCCGCCCGCCCCCGAGGTCGCGTCGACCGCGATCAGACCCGTCGCTCCGGCGGGTCGCTCGATGGGCATCATGACGCCCGTGGACGTCTCGTTGTGGGTCAGTGCGTACAGGTCGACCCCCTCGGTGGTGACGGCCCGTGGGTGGGTGCCGGTGGGTGACGTGATGATCTCGGGTTCCGACAGGTGAGGGGCTTCCTTGACGGCACTGGCGAATTTTGAGGAGAACTCACCGAAGCTGAGGTGTTGGGAGTGCTCGGCGACGAGGTGAAAGGTGGCGGCGTCCCAGAAGCAGGTGGTACCGCCATTGCCGAGGAGCACCTCGTATCCCTCGGGCAGATTGAAGAGTGCGCCGAGTCCCTCGCGGACCTCGCCGACCTTGTTGCGCACACTGGCTTGACGGTGTGACGTACCCAGATACGAACTACCGGCCTCAGCGAGCGCCGCGAGCTGCTCGGGGCGGATCTTCGAGGGTCCCGCGCCGAAGCGTCCGTCACGGGGAAGTAGTTCGGTGGGAATCTGGAGGGACTCGGGTGTCGTCATAGACTCAACTCTAGAGAATGAAACGGAGTCGGCGATGAGTTCGAGAGTAAGTGACCTTCTTGGAGGGCTCGCGCCCTCGGCCACCCTGGCGGTGGACGCCAAGGCCAAAGCCCTCAAGGCCGCGGGAGAGCCGGTCATTGGTTACGGCGCCGGGGAGCCCGATTTTCCCACGCCCGCGCACATTGTCGAGGCTGCAGCCCAGGCCTGCTACGACCCGAGGAACCATAAATATACGCCCACCGCAGGCTTGCAGGAGTTGCGCGAGGCAATCGCCATGAAGACCAAACGTGACTCCGGGCTCGACGTGACACCGGCTCAGATCCTGGTC
>JAJZEN010000112.1:1604-16599 GCA_021828545.1 Actinomycetes bacterium | reverse complement strand
CGCGGCCAGCGCTCCGAAGTAGCCCGCGAAGGCCGCGAGACTGACGAGCACGGCCACCACGAGTGCCCGACGTCGCCGCGAGCGCGGCATCTCGGATCCCCCGTGAGTGGCGAGCATCGCGGCCAACTCGTCGAGGTGCGCCCGACTCGCCGGGGCACTGCGGCGCCACTGGTACGCGACGTTGGCGATGACCGCGACGATGGTGACATTGATGCGACGTCGCACCAGACGCACGTGGGTGATTTCGCTCCAGGGAGTCTGCCAGGCCACCGCCGGATTGCCCGCCAACTGGGTGATGCCCGCTTCGTCGAACAACAACGATACCGGGGCCGTGGGCCCGTGGGGCGCGAAACTAGGGCGGACCACCCAGCCCTCACTGCGCAACGCGCTCACGACCGCGCGGCGGCTCCGCGCGCGGCGACCGCGGCCGCCTCCAGCGTGCGCTCCAGATCATCGTCGCTGTGGGCCAGCGACACGAAAAGAATCTCGTAGGCACCGGGAGCCAGGGCAATCCCTTGTTCGAGCATGGCGTGAAAGAACGGACGGTAGAGACCGTTATCGCAGAGTCGCTGCGCCTGTTCAAAGTTCTCGGGTGCAAGGAACTCGTCGTGCGAGAGGTAGAGACCCAGGAGCGGCCCCTGGACGGGCGCCCGGGCGACGAGTCCCGCCGAGCGCACCACCTCCTCGAGGCGCGCGGCGAACGTCGCGACGCGCGCACTCAGGTACTCGTACTCCTTTGTACCCACCCGCCGCAACACTTCTGCGCCCGCCGCAGTCGCGAGTGGGTTACCCGACAAGGTGCCCGCCTGATAGACCGGCCCCGCGGGCGCGAGGACACTCATCACCTCACGCGTTCCGCCAAAGGCGCCCACGGGGAGCCCTCCGCCGATCACCTTGCCGAAGCAGTAGAGGTCTGGTGTCACCCCAAAGAACGACGCCGCTCCCGCGACGTCGAGACGGAAGCCAGTGATGACTTCGTCGAAGATCAAGAGCGCACCGACGCGGTCGCACTCCTCGCGGAGTCGCGCGAGAAAACCCCCGCGCGGCGTGACCAGGTTCATGTTCGCCGCGACCGGCTCGACGATGACGGCCGCGACCGTGTCATCGAGCGTGGGCACACGGTTGTAGGGCGCTACCAGGGTATCGGCGACGGCGCCCGCCGTCACCCCGACCGAGCCCGGCAGACCCAACTGGGCCACGCCACTACCGCCCGCAACCAGGAGGCCGTCGCTGTGGCCGTGGTAGCAACCGTCGAATTTGAGAATTCGGTCGCGGCCGGTGAAGCCTCGCGCGAGGCGCACCGCACTCATCACGGCCTCGGTGCCCGAGGAGACGAGGCGCACCTGTTCGAGACCGGGTACGCGCTCGGTCATGAGTTCGGCGAGCAGCACCTCGCCGGGCGTGGGTGCGCCGAACGTGGTGCCGTCGCTCACGGCCTGTCGCAACCGTTCGACCACCGCCGGATGCGCGTGTCCCAACAGTGATGCACCGTAGGACTGAACGAAGTCGATGTAGGTTCGGCCCTCGACGTCGGTCACGTAGGCGCCCGAGCCACTCGCCACCGTATAGGGCGTCCCGCCGACGGAGCGAAACGAGCGCACCGGGGAATCGACGCCCCCGGGTATGACCGCCAGGGCGCGGTCGAACCAACTCTGATTCGTGCTCACGAGGACAAGGCCTCGGCCACCTCGCGCGCAAAATACGTCAAGACGAAGTCGGCGCCGGCGCGGCGAAGCGCCGTTAGTTGCTCCACGGCCACGGCCGGCCCATCAATCCAGCCGTTCGCCGCGGCGGCCTTGATCATCGCGTACTCACCACTGACGTGATAGGCGCACAGCGGCACGTCCACCTCGCGGCGTAGATCGCTCAGTACGTCGAGGTACGTCATCGCGGGCTTCACCATCACGATATCGGCCCCCTCCTCGACGTCCATGCGCGCCTCGCGCCAAGATTCTCGCCGATTGCGGAAGTCCTGTTGATAACTACGCCGATCTCCCCCGTGGGCGATCTCGACACCGACTGCGTCGCGGAAGGGTCCATAGAGTGCCGAGGCGAATTTCGCGGAGTACGCCATGATGACCGTGTCGACGAAGCCTTCATCATCGAGCGCCGAGCGAATCGCGCCGACTTGACCATCCATCATCCCCGACGGGGCCACGACGGCGGCACCCGCCCTGGCCTGCGCCACGGCGGCGCGCGCGTAGAGATCCAGCGTCGCGTCATTGTCGACGTGGCCGTCGGAGCGTAATACACCGCAGTGCCCGTGGCTGGTGTACTCATCAAGACACAGATCAGCCATAATGACGACGTCGTCACCGAACTCATCGCGTAGGCTCCGCAGCGCCACCTGCACGATGCCCCGGTCGTCGAAGGCCCCCGACCCCAACTCGTCCTTGCGTTCGGGGACCCCGAAGAGGATCACGCCCGTGACGCCGGCGAGCTGCAGGGCCCGCACTTCGGCCCCCAGTGAGTCGAGGGTGTGCTGATAATGACCCGGTAAGGACTCGATGGCTCGCGGCTCGGCTCGACCTTCGGCCACGAAAAGGGGCGCCACCATGTCGGCGGGCGCGAGGCTGGTCTCGGCAATCAATCGCCGCAGAGCACTCGTGCGTCGGAGTCGACGAGGTCGTTCGGAGGGAAACACACCCCCAGCCTACGAGGCGCACCGCGCGACCGGATGCGCCCGGCCTCGCGGGCCGGTGTGGCTGGTCCGCGAACCCGGGAACCAACGAGGCGTACCGAGGGTCCCGCTGGGACCCCTAGCGAAGGACGTCCGCGTCGACGAAGTCGCCGAGGGACTCGAGCACGGTGGTGAGTTCCTCGCTGGGGCGATGGCGAGTGCGCAGGGACACGATCGTCGTCAACGACGCGGTGTCGACCCCGAGATCGGCCACGAGACCCGTCGCGGGGTCCTTCATGCACCGCAGGTGCTCGAGTGCGCCCTCCGGGGTCATTCCGAGGAGCGATTGCAGCGCCGCGACGACGTCGTCGTCGCGGTACCCCGACAGAATGCTCGTAATCGTCGCCCCGAGGGCGTCGCGGAATTGGTTCTGCACCGCTCGGACCTCGACGTCGTCGGTGTGCAGTGCCACCAGGGCTGTGGCCAGGTACGGACCGATCTCGACCACGGGCGCGACCAGAGAGCAGCCTTGAGCGAGCGCGCGAAGATCATTCCCCGCGTTCAAGATGGTGTAGTCGCACGCGCCGCGAATCAGGGCCTCGGCGCGGCGTGGCGTGGCGCCGAGGTTCTCAACGGTCATGTCGCTCATCGAGAGACCACGACGCGCGAGAAGCTCGTAGGCCACGAAAGCGAATCCCGATGTGGCGACGTCCACTCCGAGGAGCCCGGCGGGTAGTGATTTCCCGACGTGCGCGCCCCGAAAGAGTCCCAGTCCCAGACCACGGTCAATCCCGGCGATCACGCGCAACGAAAGGTTCTCACCCAAGGGATTATCGCGGAGGAAATGGTAAGCAATCACGTTGTCGGGATTCGTGAAGATGACGTCGTACTCGCCCGACGCCAGAGCGCGAAACTGTTGAGGTGACGAGGTCACCGCCACTTCAATGACCTCGAGACCCGCGTCGGCGAAGCGTCCGTCGGCCCGGGCGAGTTCAATCACCAGCGACGGCGTGAACGTACCCACGGTGAGTTCTCGCACGATACTCACCCCCGGGGGGGCCAGGTCGGAACCTCGCCGTGGCCTGAGGGGAAACGAACGTTCTTCGCGCGGACGAACTCGTGCAGTGTCTCGGCACTGTACTCACGGCCGAAACCCGAACCCTTGACCCCTCCGAAGGGAGACCCCACGAACGTCCGGCGAGTGTATTGATTCACGAAGACCATGCCGACTTCGAGGCGCGTCGCCAGTCTCGTCGCGCGGGTTTCGTCGCGTGTGCAGATGGCCGCGGTCAACCCGTAGTCCGTGTCGTTGGCGATCTCGACCGCCTCGTCGTCGCTCGAGAAGCGCATGAGCGCGGCGACCGGACCGAACACCTCCTCCCGGGCGATGGTATTGGCGCGAGTGATCTCACCGAAGATACGTGGCTTCACCCAGAATCCCCCGGACCACTGAGGATGCTCGGGCAGTTCACCCTCGAAGAGCAACTTCGCACCCTCGTCCATCGTGAGATTCACGTAGGTCTCGACGCGATCTTGTTGGCGTCGGTCCACCAATGGTCCAATGTCGGTCCGCGAATCGAGCGGTTCACCCACCACCAAGCCGCCCGCGGCCGCCACGAAGCGCTCCGCGAACGCGTCGTAGAGTGAGTCGTGCACGAGGATTCGCGACGTCGACGTGCACGCCATCCCGTTGTTGTAGAACATCCCCTCAATGGCCACCGTCACCGCCGCGTCGAGATCGGCGTCGTCGAGCACTAACAGGGCGTTCTTCCCCCCAAGTTCGAGGGTCACGTACGTCACGTGCTGGGCCGCTGCGGCCATCACCTTGCGCCCGGTGGCGGTCGATCCGGTGAAGGTCACTCGCTCGATACGCGAGTTGGCGATCAACGCGGGACCCGCAGCCATCCCATTGACCGCGTTCATGACGCCCGGCGGTAGGACCTGGTTGGCGAGTTCGATGAGTCGCAGTATGGCCAGGGGGGCCTGCTCCCCGGGTTTGACGACGACGGTGTTGCCCACCGCCAGTGCCGGGGCGCACTTCTTAGCGAGGTGCTGTACGGGCCAGTTGAAGGGCAGGATTGCCGCCACGACCCCGTAGGGTTCGTACGCGACCCTCGCCTCAACGGGACCTTGGTGAATGATCTCCCCGTGAACGGTATCGGCGATACCTGCGTAGTAGTCGAAGTTCGTGTGACTTGACACCACGTCAACGCGCAGTGCGTCGCGCTTAGGCTTCCCCACCTCGCGCGCGCACAGTTCAGCGAGCTCCTCGGCGTGCTCACGAATGACGGCGGCCACCTGTCGCATGAGTGATCCGCGCTCGCGCGGGGACATATCGCGCCACACGTCCTCATACGCTCGGCGGGCATCGGCGACCGCGCGATCCACCGTCGCGACCGACGCGTTCGCGACCCGCGCGAGATGACGACCGGTCGAACATTCCAGAACGTCAAAGGTGTCGGCCTCACCCTGCACGAAGGAACCCGCGATGAACGAGCCCCAGATCGGTCGCGCACCCAAGAGTTCGTCCGTGCGCGGCGCGGGGACACGACCAATTATGGCGTCAACGGTCATATCGATATTCCCCCCACAAAACTTCCCTTACGAATGAAGTTAGCCAAGTTTTGTCCACGACATACCCTAAGCAAGGGTGAGAAAAATTAAGGCGTCGCCGTCGCCACGTCGGCGTACCTGGCCACCGTGAAGGCGATGGTGGTAGGCACGCTGACGCCGAAGATCACCAGCATCGCGCTCACGATGTCCAGCGACGATCCGCTGGTGTGGTTCCTCACGAAGGAGAACTCGATGAGAGCCGCTTCGAGTACGTACGCCACCAGACCCCACTTGAAGACCTTCGTGAAGGTCACCCACGCGAAGTCACGGATCCGACTCAAGAGCACGAGCGCGACTCCCATGAGGACCACGCCGAGTCCTAGCAAGCCACCCGCCACCACGAGGGGAGCGTGTCGTGGCGCGTAGGACGCCATCACGATTCCCCCCACCACCACCGCGGCGAGGGACCCGGTGGCCAGGACGGCGACGGGGGGAAGGCGTCGCTCGCCCGACGCGGGGGCCGTCGCGCTCACTGCGTCGCCACGCGCGTCATGATAACCAGGGTCGCCACTTGCATCAGCCCCGTGATTCCCGCGGTATAGATGAAACGCCTCATGAGTCGACCGATGCGCTCACCGTTGGGGACGGGCTTGTTCATCTCGAAGAGGACAGCGACGTTGGCCGGTTCAAGCACCCCAAGGGCGATCACGGCCATCACACCGACCACGCACATCGACACGATCAGCCAGGGATGGTTCGGGCTCGCCGGACTCAGATTACCCAGTTGGCGCGCGATTTGAAATCCCGACCCCAGCGTCATCGTCACGACGGTGGGCATGATGATCAGCATCTTGGGCATGAATCTCGCCGAGAACTCGGCCCGAGCGGGAATCGACATGCGACCTAAGATGGGTCCAATGACGAGTCCGACGAACAAGTCGATTCCCGTCCACAGTCCCCCGCCGACCACGTGGGCGAACATCAACATCCACCGCGAGTTCGTGGCGATCGCAACGACGACGAAGAGGACTGCGAGTGCCGCGATGGGAAGTCCCTTGAGCGGGACCACCTGAATCATTGGGCGCGACGTCAACCCCGGTTCTGGTCCCGTACCTACGGTCGGGTCGACACCCACCTCGTCGGCCCGGCGAATCAATTCGGTCATTTAAGCCCCCACTACGTTGAAGGAGTTGTGCGAATAGTAGAACGGCGGCGTACCGAATGCAATGACACGTCGCGCGACACAACCTGGGCCACTCGGTACGACGAGTGCTAGGCGTCCGAATCGATCACGACGCGCCACGCTCGCTCGAAATCCCCGCCCCATCCGACGAGCGATCTCTGGTGCGTTGAGCGTACGACGTTGAGCGTCGTCCTCCCCGGCACCAAGACCCACGCGTCGCGCGCGATCACCTCGCGCGCGACGCGCCAGGCCGAGGGGGCACCGATGAAGACGACGTTCGCGTTCCTCAAAGTGCCCACCGCCTCCTCGTCGAGAACTACGGGCCTGGTTTCGTAGCACCGCACGAAATGCGACTCGAGGTGACGAGATCGAAGGAGGTCGACCAATTCATGGCGACCATTCACGGCTCCGAGGATCAAGACGGGACCCTGTTCAATGCGGGGAGCGACCTCGACCGAAGTCCCCGTGGATTGGTAAGCAACGCTCAGGCCGTGATTCTCGAGCATCGCCGTGGTCCTTGCGCCCACGCTGTAGGACATGGACCCCGCGATCAGGGACTCAGCAGCGATATCGACGTAGGGTTCAACACGCGAGCTCGTCGCCACCAGGGCGTGGAACTGGCCGAAATGCCTCGACGTCCGTACGTCGTTCGCGACGTCGTCAACGGATCGGTAGCGCGTAAAGGTCAGCGGGACCTCCACGACTCGTGCACGCGAGTCCACCCACCGGCGCAGTGGCTCATTGCGCCCACTCTCTCGGGTGAGGGCGACGAGCACGTCATTCATTCCAACCAGGTAAGGCCCCACCGCCCTGGTCGTCGCGCAGGACCCGCGCGAGTTCTCGCCCCAGACGCTCGGGGTCACTACCGGTGCTGGTGCGCCGCACACTTTGACTTCCGTCGTTGGCGATCATGAGGCCCGAGAGCGTCAGCACCCCCGACGACCACGTCGCGTACGCGCCCACGGGCAAGGAGCACCCCGCGCCGAGTTCGCGGAGAAAGGCTCGTTCCGCCAACACCGTCGCGAAAGCGACGTCGTCATTCAGGGGAGCCAACGACGTGAGAGCCGCCCCGTCCCCGCGTCGAACCTCTAGGGCCAGAGCGCCCTGTCCCACCTGCGGAACAAACCAGGAGGGATCGAGGCGTTCAGCGACCCGCGACGACTCACCGAGGCGCTCGAGCGCCGCAGCGGCCGCGACCACCGCGTCGATCCCGCGACCTCCGACTTCGGCCAGGCGTGTCGCCATATTGCCACGCAATTCCACGATATTCAGATCGGGCCGTCGCTCGAGTAACAAGGCGCGTCGCCGTGGCGAGCCAGTCGCCACGGTCGCACCGGGTCCTAGGGCGTCCAACGTCCGTCCCACGAGAACATCGACGGGGTCGCGTCTTTCGGGGACGCACGACAGGACCAGACCTTCGGGGGTACGGCTGGGCAAGTCCTTGGCCGAATGAACCGCCACGTCGGCTTCTCCGTCGAGTACGGCGCGCTGCACCTCGACCACGAAGACACCCTGGCCCCCCAGACTGGCGAGTGACGCCGCGAGTTCGACGTCCCCGCTGGTCTCGACCAGCACCAACTCTGAATGGACGTCTAGAGCACGTAGTCGCTCCTGCACGTAGGTCGCTTGGAGCAACGCGAGGGGCGACCGTCGCGTGGCGAGTCGAAGAGCGTCCATCAGATGTCGAACAGCGTACGAACCGCCTCACTCAAGCGCACCCCTTGATCGGTGCCCGCCGACTCCTTGAGCGCAGTGGTGGGACGATGAGCGATCTTCGCCACCACCGATCGCACGACCGAACGAAGTAACTCCGACGGCGCGTCGCCCAGGGCAACGATCTCTGAGGCGCGACGGGCGAACTCCGCGTCCACGAGCGAGTCGAAATGTGCGCGCAAGTCCGAGACGATGACTGCCGCACCGCGCGCGCGCTGGTCTTCTAAGTATTTCTCGACGTCCTCAGCCACTATGCCTTCGGCCGCCGTCACTGCCTCACGGCGATCATCGATCGCGCGCTCGACCCGGTGCTGAAGCACCCCGATATCGATGCGCGTCACGCCCGGCAACGTGTCAACGTCGCGCGCGACACCGTGGGGCACTGCCAAGTCCATAGCCAACAACGATCCCCCACGACCGCGCAACGTGGGAACCATAATCAGAGGCTCGGGCATCGCGGCGGCAACGACCACGGCACGCGCACTCGTCAAGTATCCCGCGAGTTCGTCGAGGTCCGCCACGACGATGCGATCGTCGCCGAGACTGTGTTGGAGTTCTTGAGCGCGCGCCAGAGTACGGTTACAAACCACGACACGACCGATGCGTTCCTCGGACGCGAGGAGACTACGCACCACACCCGTGGCGAGTTGACCCGCTCCCACGACGACGACGACCGCGCCAGGCGCGTCCGCGCCGAGTGACTCAAGCGTCGATTCGACCGCCGCGTGAGCGAAACTGGTCGTACCGCGCGCGATCGTCGTTTCGTTCCTCACCCGTCGACCCGAAGTGACGGCCTTATGAAAGAGGTCACTCAGGACCGGACCAGCGACGTGCTCGTCGCTGGCCAGTTCGAGCGCCCGCCGTAATTGGCCCAGTACCTCAAACTCCCCCGGCACCACGGAGCGCAGACCCGCCGCCACCGAGAAGAGATGCGTCGCCACACCACGATCGAAATGGACCGTCAAGTGCTCCTCGAACTCACCGCGCGCGAGCCCCGTGGCTTCGGCCAACGTGGTGGTGATCTCGTCGATGGCGCCGTGAAAGCGATCAATAACCGCCACCACTTCAGTCCGCAAACACGTCGACACGAAAACAGCCTCATGGATGTTGCGGTGGCTCACTAAAGTGCGCAGCACCTTGACCCACTCGTGTTCGAGCACCGTGGCTCGCTCCAAGAGGTCGAGGTTGGCGTGTTCGTGGTCGAGGCCGACCGCAATTAGTGCCATATGGTGCGCCTCACCTCGACGATTCTACGGGGTTCGCAGGGGATGGGTCGCGGCGATCCCCAAAGAATGGAGGAGCCCGCCGCCGAGGGGTCCGGTTCCGTTGTTGAGGTGATACATCAGAATCTGGAGTTCAATGGAGAAATCCACGTAATGCACGGCAGTTCCCAGTGGCACGTTGAGTACCTGGGGGGCAAAGTTCAAGAGCGCGTGCACGTCGGCGGCCACCAGTTTGTCCGTGACGGCCTGCGCCGCCTCCGGTGGCACACAGATCACCCCCACCGTCGCTCGCACCATCTCCTCCTCGATGGAACGAACAACGTGGCCGGCCACTTCGGTGCCGACGAGCGAAGGATCCGTGTCGTAGAGCGCGGCGAGGTTGGCACCACGAATCAAGAAATTCGACGAGTTGACGAGAGCTCGACCGAGGTTGCCCACCCCGACAACGACCACTTGGTAAGAACGGTCGTGCCCGAGCACCTCCCCGATGCGCCTGACCAGGACTTCGACCTCGTAGCCCGATCCGCGGGTCCCCAGTGACCCCAAACCAGCCAAGTCGCGGCGCACTGTGGTTGCCGTCACGCCAGCGAGTTCACTGATCTGACGAGAGTCGATACTATTCTCACCGCGCCGCAACCAACCTTCGACGATGCGTTGGTACACGGGGAGACGTGAAATTGTCGGCTCAGATAGTTTTCGTGGACGCAGACGGGGGGACGCCATCGCTAAACGCTACCCACTCGCCGCGCACAATGGAAGTGATCTAGCGCCCGAGTTGGCGCGAACGCTCGGTCGCACCCGCGACTGCCTCTAGAAACGCCGCGCGAACTGCCCGCCCTTCGAGCATCCGCAGTCCCGCGGCGGTAGTGCCACCCGGGCTGGTGACTTGGGCGCGCAATTCTTCGGGCGATTCCCGCGACTGGACCAACAAAGCGGCGGAACCTTCGAACGTTCCCACCACCAACTCGCGCGCCACTTCGCGTGAGAGTCCTTGGTGGACGCCCGCTTCAATCATGGCCTCCACCACCAAAAAGAAGTACGCGGGTCCCGACCCCGACAGACCCGTCACGGCGTCCAAGTGTCGCTCACTGACGCGCACCACGGTGCCGACCGCACCGAGGATCGACTCGGCCCACTCCAGGTCAGCTGCGGTGACATTCGACCCACCAGCGATGGCACTGACGCCGCGGCGAATCAGCACAGGAGTATTGGGCATGGATCTCACTACGGCGATGGGACCGGGAAATGCCGCTTCAATGCGCGCCGTCGACAGTCCGGCCACCACCGACAGCACGCGACCGACACCGCACGTCGCGACGAGCCGGGCGACACCCTCGGCGAAGTCGGGCTTGACGCAAAGGACCACGCCCGTAGCGGGACCTACGTGGTCGAGCTCCAGTGACGCGAGTACGGCGACACCGGGGAAACGCTCCGACAGCGCGGATCGTTGTTCCACGGCCACCTCGACAATCGCCAGGGTCGTCGGCGCACACCACGACGCGCTGAGCAGACCCTCGATGAGGGCCGAACCCATCCGCCCGCCGCCCACCACAATGAGTTCAAATGACATGGCGACACGTTACAACCGCACCTTCGCCCTCACGGGCCCGCGCTCGTCAAATCGCACATCGCCGTCTCTTGTCGAGAGGAAAAAACTCCCGAGCAATGGAGTGGTACTCCTAACAACGCACCAGACTCGCCTCTAACAATCGGGCGACCAGTCCCTCCAGCGCTTGCGCGGCGCAACGCCAGGTATAGCCCTGGGCCAAGAGGACTGCGGCGTTCGACATTGCGCTGTTCGCGTTGTCGGTGACAATTTCGTCAACGGCGTCGGCCCAAACTTGGGCGTCTCGTTGCGCCACGAGTTGACCATTCCTCCCGGGCGTAATCAACGTCAAGAGACCCCCTACCGCACTTGCGACCACGGGTGTGCCGCAGGCCGAGGACTCCAGGGCCACCAAGCCGAAACTCTCCGAACGCGATGGGACGAGCGTGACGTCAGCCGCGCGCATCCACGTAGAGAGCAATTGGTGGCACTGGGGTGCGACGAAACTCACGTGTCCAACCATCCCCGCGTCGCGCGCCCTTTGATGAAGTCGAGCAAGCGTGACGTCACCGTCGGGACCGGAGGGACCACCGACTATGGCGAGACTCGCGTTTCGACCCCGCTGGCGAAGGGTGATGAGTGTCTCGAGCGCAAGTTCGACACCCTTGAGCGCCTGAAGTCGCCCGACGAACAACAACGATGTCTCGACCTCGGCGCGTCCGAGCGCCTGACGGGCCGCGATTTGGTCACCGGGTGCGAAGAAGGCGTGCTGCACGCCGAGCGGCACGACGTGCACGCGCGCCGAGTCGGCGTTGTAGAACTCGACGAACTGAGCCGCCTCGACGTCGCAACTCGCCAAAACGGCGTCCGCGCACGCGAAGATCGCGGCCTCCTGATGAGCGCGTTCCTCCGACTCACCCTCGAAGTGATCCGCCTTCACTCGCTCAAGGGTATGGAACGTCATGATGAGGGGGATATCCAATTCATGCTTAAGGCGATGACCGGCGAGTCCGCTTAACCAATAGTTCGCGTGAATCGCGTCGGGCGCGCCGTGAAGTTGGAAATAGTGCGAAACCTGATCCGTGAAGGCCTTGACGTAGTTGGCTAGTTCGTGGCGTTCCAGTGAGCGAGCGGGCCCCACGGCCACGTGATGAACACGAAAGCCAGGCTCGACGAGTTGCGTGGGGGCCAAGTGGGGAGCGTCGCGTCGCGTGAAGACGTCGACTTCGTGGCCCAAACGCGCGACCGCACTTGCAAGTTCGCGAACGTAGACGTTCATTCCCCCTCCGTCACCCGTACCCGCTTGAGCCAGGGGGGACGTGTGATATGAAAGGACGGCGAGACGAGCCACGCCGAGAGCCTACCGGTAAATCCCGACGAATCTACTCGGGATTCGGTTGTCGTTTCCTCGCCCCGAGGACGAGGTAAGGGATAGTCGAACTCGAGACGAGTCCAAATTCTCGTGAATCTGTACTGGCCGCCGCGTTGTCTCCCCGCAGATCGAGTCTCGAGCCCCGCCGGGCCACACAGCGCTTCAATAGCCACCGATCGGACGATCGCGGGTCGCGCACCACGACCACGTCACCCACGCGCACGGGTCGCCACTTTCGCACCGCGGTCAGAAGTTCTCCTGGATGGTAGGTGGGCATCATCGACTGCCCCTCCACTTTGAGACGACGAAGGAAGAACCCGAGAAAATCGGCCACGCCGGTGAACGTTAGACGAACCTTCTGGCTAACCTGACCTTTAGAGAATATGGTCCACTGCGGACCCGGTCTATCGAAAGGTGAAGCCATGACGCTTCTATCCAGAATTACTGCACTGCTGGACTCAATCAGTACGCCACTGAACGTGTCGGCGCACTGCGACCTGCCCTGTGGCGTGTACGACCCCGCGCAAGCTCGTCTTGAGGCACAGGCGGTCAAGGCCTGTATGGAGAAGTACAACACCTCGGACGACACTGACTTCAAGGTACGCGCGACATTCATCAAGGAAGAGCGCAGCGACCTCGTCAAGCACCACCTCTGGGTTCTTTGGACGGACTATTTCAAGCCGGTACACCTCGAGACGTACCCCACGCTGCACGAGATGTTTTGGACCGCCACCAAGACCGCTGGAGAGGCGAAGAAGACCAACGACATCGCCGTGGCGGACAAGTTGCTGAGCGAAATTGACGCTATCGCAGAGATATTCTGGGCGACCAAGAAATAGCCGAATCGAACACAAGATACACCCGGTGGCCGTTGGCCACCGGGTGTATCTTGCCAATCGAATTCCACCTCGATCCCTCATTTTCCTGGGGCCGACTGGTCCTGGTGCCGCATTCTTATCGAACTTTGAGCAACTTCTTTCGAGGAGCTCAGCCTTCTCACAGGGTCCCCTCATCTCGGGAAAGTGAGATGGTGGCGAGGAGGAAAGTTGACGTGAGAGCAGCGTCAACGAAGCGGGAAATGAACATTTACTTGTTGAACATTCCATTCGCCGCGCTGGGAATTGCGATCACCTTCGTGCCACTCATCGCGAGAACGCGACGCGGCGCTCACGATCATCCGAATGACACCGTCTTCACATCCGTCTTCTCGTTGTTGGCCAGTCATCCCGGTGAGGAGATGCAAGGATCTCTTCCAGCAATCTCCGTGAGTGAAGGATCAGGGCAAATGTCGCAACGGGAATCAACACTCAACACGTGAATGTCGCCCAATCCAATGGGAACTCAAACTTAGTCCTCGCGACCGTTGTCGCGGTCTACCGCATACGTTTAAAACACACTCGAGATCCACTCAGGCGCTGACCATTCCATGGGGAGTGCGCGTTTCGATCACTAAGTCCCCGTACGCGTACGTAGGGCGACGTGCACCAACACCCCACCACGCGACAAGCCGGCGAGGGGACCGAGAGCGAGCGGTGTCGGCCATCTCGACGCCCACATTCCATGGTCGCAATACCGCAACGAGTTCGCCGCGAGGTCGGGTGCCGAGAACAATCCCCTCCCCGACAACTTTGCTCGTTTCAACGTCTCCGGTATCTCGATCCATTGTAGGAAGGAGCGTACGAAGGTCCCCTCGCGAAAGAAGAGGGACTCACCCCGCCTGACGAGACGAGGCCATCGTGACCGTCACTTCGGCACGGGACGACGGTAGAAAGTGTGACACGAGAGAAAAATGTTCGTTAGTGACACGTCCACACGTTACGTCGTCAGATTCCCGTCATTCGACGGCGAGGTCGAATTGCCCCGATTCACGTGGGCTGACTCGTCGAAGGCAATGGTCTTTCTCCCCCGCTAATGGAGGGCGCCAGGCCCAAGCAACGACCCGGCGACGAACTCATGCTTTGGTTACCACTGCTAGCTCACGACCGTCACCACATCCGAGCGAGCGGCATGATGCGCTCTAGAGATTGAGAATCTGCCTCAGGACAATTCTGGGTGCGCCGGGCAGTGAGCTATTAATGGTTCACGCACGAGAGTGGCCGTATCAATGGTCGCCGCACACACTTGGCAAGTTCGATACGTTCCCACCCGGAGACGTTCGAGAACACGATCAACGTCGTTTAGCGTCATTTCCAAAGTGGCGACGGATTCACTGTCGAATTCAGACATACGTCTACGCTACTTCTCTTGAACTCACGGTCACCCCTCGCGCCAGCTGAGCATCTCGTGGTCGAACCCGCCATGGCGAGATTCGTGTGCGAAAACGGGTCCGTACCAACTCGACGAATCTAATGAAGAACGCTGGATTACCGGCACTGCCAGCGACGACTTGAGTGGCGCCCGGCCACCCAACCCGGTCGGTCACGAGTCCGTATTCGAACTGGACCACACCGAGCTTGTTGTCGCTCGAGCAACCCTTGCCGCCAGGGCAATTCTTCGTGACTACGACCCACAACGAGGACAGGTTGGAGGAGACGAGTCCCACAGGGTTGGACGCAGTTCCCAGGTGGCACTTCGCGAGGGTCCTCAATCCCCGCGTGGCTAAGTACCCAGTCAGTCCCCGCAAAGTCAACGCCGTCGGCGCCGACGTCCCCTAACCCCAAGCCGGCCACCAACGCAGCGGCGCCTCCGCACTGGGTGGTCGTCACCTTCGCACCACGCGCGCGAAAACAAACGCGTAGGCGATGTCGCATTCTTTGCACGCGGGTCTTAAAGAGGTTCGTGTAAT
>JAJZEN010000112.1:0-1594 GCA_021828545.1 Actinomycetes bacterium | reverse complement strand
CTACGCCGATGATGGACTGAACCGCATCGGGAGCGATTCCGACATGTGCTTCGCGTTCCTACGGCACTGTGGTCTTTCTCTACGCCGCAAGTGTTAGTGTATTACACGAACCTCTTTAGTAGGTCCGCCAGGTCCAACTGGTTCGCCATCACCGAAACCGCGGCCAGGTGCACGTGGAGTAACGAACGCGTGAGTTCCCGTCCCTCGTCCGCAGTCACCTGGGTTTGGCCTGCCAAACTGGCGCGCATCGCCGCGAGGGTCTCGCGGGGTCAGGAGCGTAAGATTGTGACTTGTTTCCCTTGCGCACGCGAGTCCGTCGCACACCGAACTGCGCAGCAGGTGCGTCTTGTGGGTCCATTCCACGCTGTTCTTGTCAATTCGGTGACGAGTACTTGTCGCCACGTGCGTCGAAATAGTCCTTTTACTCATTCCTCTAGTTTTTAATCGCGCCCCAAATGTCAAATACTTAGCGACTCCGCATATCGCGCCTGAATCACCTGTTATCCGTATTCGAGATGCTGATCACTTCGCCGGGAAGACTTGACCCTCCAGATTAGACGAACCTTCAATTCGCCCAATCTTAAGACGCCACGAGGAGAAAGAGCCGAATATCGCCACACAACTCGAGGAGAATCTGACAGCAAACTCCATACGAAACGACCTCGTTGCGGTGGCCTATCTCATTCAATTCGGTCGCTAATCGCGCCGACGTTTGTGCGAGTACATCGCCTTGTCCGCTTGGTTCACGAGTGACTCCAATTCTTCGTCCTCTCCCCACTTCGCGACGGCAACACCAATGCTCACCTCGAGAGGACACTGGTGATTGCCGCGCTGATTTCGAGCCGCGAGAGCACTGTCCATTCGACGAACGACCGACTCGTGGTCACTTGTCCCCGAGAGGAGCGCAGCAAATTCGTCACCACCGAGCCGCGCAATTACGTCGGAGAGCCGTAGGACGCTCCTCATTAACTCGGCAAACTCACAAAGGGCACGATCGCCCTCCGCATGGCCTAACTGATCGTTGATCGCCTTAAAGCCGTCGAGGTCAAAGTAGAGCAACGCGGTATCCACCTTGCGCCGGCGATTAATCTCCAGCACCACTGAAGCCGCCATGTCGAATCCCCTGCGGTTCCCCAACCCGGTGAGGGGATCTGTGACAACCATTTTATTTGTCGCGATCTCATCTTCGACCATCCCGGCCAAGTCTCGCAATGAGTTCAATTCCTCGTCCGACAACTCTCTCGGCCGATCATCCAAAATACATAACGTTCCAAGTTTCGCTCCGCTCGGAGCAATGATGGGGCAACCCGCGTAGAACCGGACTTTGGGATTCTCTAAAACTAGAGGATTGTTCGAGAATCTCTCGTCCTTCGTGGCGTCAGGAATCATCATGATCCCGTCGTTCAAAATGGCGTGAGCGCAAAAAGATATGTCCCGTGATGTCTCGGCGGAGTCAAATCCAATACGCGACTTAAACCACTGACAATCTTCCTCAACGAGACTGACGAGTGCCGTTGGAACGCCAAAGAGGCGTTGGGCTAGTCGCGTGATTCGATCGAAGCGCTCTTCGGGATTCCTGTCGAGAGTCGCTAGG
>JAJZEN010000148.1 GCA_021828545.1 Actinomycetes bacterium | reverse complement strand
GCGACCGAATCGCAGGTTGGTACGGATCGAGCCCGCGAAGAGGAACGGCTCTTGGGGTACGACACCCAACTGTGAACGCAGGGAGCGTAGGGTGACGCCGCGGATGTCGACCCCGTCGACCAGCACTCGACCTTGGGTGGGATCGTAGAAACGGTTGGCGAGCTTGGCCAGCGTAGACTTACCCGCGCCAGTGGGTCCGACGAACGCCACCGACTCACCGGGCGCGATTTCAAGGTTGACGTCGAGTAGCACCGGGCGCGAGGGGTCGTAACCGAAGCTCACGTGCTCGAAGGTGATCCGACCCTCGATGGTCGCCAGGGCGACGGCGTCGGGGACTTCGTCGACGTTCGGCGCGGTCTCGAGTAGTTCGCGCAGTCGGATCACCGAGGAACGACCCTGCTGGAGCGAACTGTATTGCTGTACGAGCAATTGGATGGGCTGGAAGAAGCGGTTGAGGTACAGGAAGAATTCGACGAGCGCCCCGATCCGGATCTGATGACGCAACACCATGTCGCCACCGATACCTAGCAGCAGTGCCTGACCGAGGATGCCGATCATGATGGTGGCGGGCCCGTAGATGGCGTTGACCCGACCACTGTAGAGATTGGCGTCACGGTACGCCCCGACGACGTGACGATGGTTGCGAATATTACGACGTTGGCGATTGTTGGCGGTGACGACGCGAATCCCGTAGAGCGATTCGGAGAGGTCGGCCAAGACGTTGGCGATGCGGTCACGACTGAGCAGGTACCCCTTCTCCGACGCCCGATGGAACCACAGCGAGAAGACGGTGAGCAGCGGCACGATGAGGATCACTGTCCAGGCGGCCAGCGCCACGTTGAGACTGAACAAGACCACGGTGATCACAATCATCGTGAGTCCCTGCAGGGCGAAGGAGCTGATCCCATCTTGGACGAGTTGTTGGAGGTTCTCGATGTCGCTCGTCATGCGACTCATGAGGACGCCCGCCTTCTCGTCGGTGAAGAAGTCGAGACTCAGGCGTTGGAAGTGGGTGAAGACACGAATGCGAAGGTCGTGCATCACGCGCGCCGCCAGGGTCCCAGTGACCGTGGCCTGGACGCGTTGGCCCAGCGCGCTCACCACCGCAATCACGAGGTAGGCCACGGCGCAGACGATGATCACGGACATGGAACGGTGACCCGAGGCCATGCCGTGGTCAATGGCGTACCCCGTCAGCATGGGCCCCGCCTGGAACAAGACGCTGGTCACGATGACCAGGAGTGAGCCGAAGATCACGAGTCGCGGGTAGGCGCGCAACATCTGGGGGAGCGTGAGGCGCTGAGCTTCGGCAGTATCGCGACGCTGATGGAACTCTCGGTGCGAGGCGGGGTGCGCGGGTTCTGATGCGAGGAGCTTCTGCGCCTCGGCGGCCAGTTCGCTCGGGATACCGCCGAAGGGGAGGCCCGATTGAGTGCCGCGACCACCGAACATCGCCCCCCCACCGCCCCAGCCGCCGCCCCAGGCCACTAGCACTCCTCGGTCATGGTTTGGGCCAGGATCTCGCCGTAGAGTTTCGAACCGGCGAGGAGGTCCTCGTGGGTCCCGTCACCAACCACACGACCGTTGTCGAGCACGACGACCCTTCGAGCCAGGGCAATCGTCGAGATGCGATGCGCGATGACGATGGTCGTGCGCGTGGACATAAGAGTTCGCAGCGCGTCGTAGATCGTGGACTCAACGTGCACGTCGATGGCACTCGTCGCGTCGTCCAAAATAAGGACCGGGGGATTCACCAAAAGTGTGCGCGCGATAGCGATGCGTTGACGTTGTCCGCCCGACAAGGTGTAGCCGCGCTCGCCAATCACCGTGTCGTAGCCGGCGGGCAGTTCCATGATGAAGTCGTGGGCCGCGGCCCCGCGCGCGGCCTCTTCGACGTCCTGGGGTGAGGCGTCGGGTACACCGTAGGCAATGTTCTCGCGCACGGTGACCGAGAAGAGGAATGGTTCGTCTAGTACCACTCCCACCGTCGCGCGCAAGGACGACAATGTGACGTCGCGCACGTCGTGACCGTCGACGCGTACTGTGCCCTCGTTGGCGTCGTAGAAACGCGCGAGCAATCGGGCCGCCGTGGACTTGCCCGAGCCCGTTCGCCCCACCAGGGCGACCGTCTCCCCCGCATCGATGTGCAGGTCGAAGTCCATCAGGACCGGCACGTCGGACCCGTAGCCGAACGTGACGTGATCGAAGTCCAGGTCGCCTCGCACGTCGAGGAGGTCGTACGCACCGGGACGCTCGACGACGTCGGGATTCTCATCGAGGATCTCGAAGATGCGTTCGGCGCTCGCTTTGGCGCGCTGTCCCATCATGACGAGCTGTCCGAGCATCATGAAAGGGGCCTGCAACATCAACAGGTACGCGTTGAACGCCAGGATCGCGCCGATGCCCAGGTGACCGTGCAGCACCATCACTCCGCCGAAACCCAGAACCAGTGCGAGTCCGAGTTGAGGGAGGTTCTGCACCCACGGGGACCACTGGCCACGAATCTGCGCGTCCTTGATGTAGGCCCACGCAACTCGCTCGGCCGCGTCGGACAGGCGATTGATCTCCGCTTCCTCCTGGGCGAAGGCCTTGACGACGCGCACGCCGTTAACGTTCTCGTCGACGATGGTCGCCACGTCGGCCAGTCGGGCTTGGGTGATCCAGGATATGGGGAACAGGACCCGGCGCATCTTGAGTCCTACCACGTAGAGGATGGGCATGATGATCATCGCGATGCAGGCCAGGCGCGGATCGATTTTGAGCATGAAGCCAAAGGCCAGGACCCCGATCAGCGTCTGCACCAGAATCAGCGGGGCGAACGTCGAATACATCTGCACGCTGCGAATATCGGAGTTGGCACGGCTGATGAGTTGGCCGGACTGTACGCGGTCGTAGAAGCTGAAGGACAGCCACGTCAGGTGCTCGTAGATGAGGCTGCGCAGGTCGGTCTCCACTTCGTACGCCGTCCGGTAGAGGTACTGGCGCGAGACGACGCCGCTAACGCCCGCGAGGACGCCGAAGATGATGATCTCGGTGACGGCGTGGTGGAGCGATGCCGCATGCTTCTCGAGGGCGTTGGTGATGGCGCCATTGAGCAAGTACGGGATGAGCGTCTGAAAGATCAGGCTAGCGAAGGAGAGGACAATCGAAGAGATGAAGGTGACACGGTGCGAGGCGATGATCGGCAGAATCCGTCGCCACCACGTCAGGCGCGCGTCGCGCGAGATTTGTGCTCGCGGGCCCGGATACGACGAACGCACCCCCCCGAGCGGGTTCGCGTCCGCTCCCTCTTGCGCCGCGGGGCGCGGAAGAAGGGGATTTAGCACCGCACCATGGTACCGGGACCCCCTGGTAATTCTGGCGGGGGTCACGACGTTCTAGAGTGACCTCGTGGCGACTCCGCTCATTGTTCATCATCCCATCGTCGAGGATAAAGTGCGCCAGTTGCGTGACGTGGCGACGACCAACGCCGACTTCTTACGGTTGGCGGGTGAGATCTCACGATTCCTGGCCTACGAGGCGTTTCGCGACATTCCCGTGACGGCGACGACGGTCGACACTCCGGTGGTGGCGGGAGCGCCGGCAGTGCGCGTGGATACCCAGTTCGTCATCGTGCCGATCCTTCGGGCTGGACTGGGTATGACCCCAGCGGTGCAAGAGGTCTTGCCGCGCCATCGGGTATGTCTCGTGGGGTTGCGCCGCAACGAGGACACTCTGCGCGCCGACGTGTACCTCGATGGCCTGCCCGAGGACTTGGAGAGGGCGCCAGTGGTCCTGTGCGACCCGATGTTGGCCACGGGGGGGTCACTGATTCGGGTGCTGGACATGTTGCGAGAGAGAAACGCCGGCGAAATCACGGCGTTGTGCCTCATCGCGGCTCTACCCGGGGTCAACGCCGTGAGCGTGGCGCACCCCGACGTGCGAATTGTCGCCGCGGCCCTCGACCAGGAACTGACCGATATTGGATATATCACGCCGGGTCTCGGCGACGCGGGCGACCGGCTCTTTGGACCACCGGTGCGCTGAGCGCTGTCCGATACCTTCCTCCTAGACCACTGAGGACCGTGAGACGAACCTTGGGAGGAGCTCGGTAAACGCCGGATTGTCGAGAACTGACTTTCCCCACCCCGAGTTGCTTGAGCCTGAGGTGAACGCATTGATTATTGGTGACTCCTCCACTGTCGAC
>JAJZEN010000123.1 GCA_021828545.1 Actinomycetes bacterium | reverse complement strand
CGGTCCTGCGCGCACTCGAGACCTACAATCCCGAGGCTGTCTTCGTCTACGGCCCTGACTTCGGACACACCGATCCGCAGTATGTCCTCCCATACGGTGGCCAAATGACCGTCGACGGGCCTAACCGTCGCCTGTCAGTGACGTACTAACAACTCGTCTCATTTCAACGGGACCCGCGCAGCAGCGCCGAATAACGAGGTTGGCGACCCACGCGCCTTCCCTCTCTCTACGACGTAACACCAAGATGGGACCAGACAAGTAGATAGAGAAAGCCGACGAGGATCAAGCCGAACACAGTCGCTCGATCCCTCCTGCGCGCTGTCGGAGGACGATCGCCCCACGTGAGTGTCACGCTGAGGATGACGACAAGCACTGCGACGAGTGGAGGCGCGAGGAGAATGACTGGCACCCCAAGCGCTAACATCCCCACCACCCAGAGCCAACGCGAACGGTTGCCCCAGCGACGAGTGCGTAGTACTCTCGGCGTCCGGGCTCTGTTCGGGTGTGAGGACGGAGTCGTCACCAAGCGCATCTTACTGACTCCGACTACTTGTTTTGGGCTCTCTACGCTGCTGGTAATGAACCTAATTTCGCGCCTTGAGCCCTCACATAACGATCATCACCCTTACGGGAGTCCCGAGCCGGACTCTGCGCTCGGAAGTACAGTCATCGTTGATGAGCGACGCTGGACAACGAGACGCACCACTCAGGAATGACGACGCCGAATTCAACAAACGCCGCGAGGCTGGCGCAACTTCGGATATCGCTCACCGCACCACTGCTTTGGCAATGGCGAGGTCCATAGTTGCTGAACAGTTCGGTGACGCTCTGGCCGCAGTGCTCGCTGGCAGTTTCGCAACTGGGAAACCCACCGTCACCAGCGACCTTGACATTGTTGTCCTGCTTGCCGGATCTCCGGCGCCCTTCCGCGAGACAACCCGTGTCGGAGGAACCCCAGTCGAACTCTTCGTTCATAGCCCCGACTCCCTAACCTATTGGTACGAAAGGGAACGGTCCGAGGGGCGTTGCACGCTGGCCCACATGCTTGCAACGGGTATCCCATTGGCTGGCGACGAGACGCGTGTGACGCAGATGATAGCCAGACAGTGGGTTGCAGACGGACCAGGGCGGTGGACTGCTGAGCAGTTGGAGTACCGCAGATACGCACTCACCGATGCTCTCGATGACCTGGTTGGTGCGAGCGAAGATCCGGACGAGCGTGACGCTGTGGCGGGACAGGTTCTGACGATGGTTGGTGAACTCGCACTGAGCCTCAGGGGTGGCTGGCAAGGTCGAGGAAAGTGGCTGGTGCGTCAGATGCGAACGAGTGATGCTGAGTTGGCTGAAAGGTTAATGGGGGCTCACCGCGAAGTTGTGGCCACAGGGCACGTCGCCAACCTTGTAGCGGTATGCGATGCGGTTCTGAACGAGGTCGGGGGCCGACTGACGGAAGGGTTCTCCACTAGGTCGTAAGTGACACCACGGGGCCACGACCGGTCGAGTGCCATGCGCGGTTGCCGACGGCATCTTGAACTACCGGTTCAGGCTCCATTTGTCGTCGTGACGCGAACCTGCGACATTGTCGATCCTCGTATGGGGCCGAAGCGGCCCCTCATCATGGCCGCGCCTCTAATTTCGTCGGCTCAAGTGGGCGAGCTCGCCTCAGTCGCCTCTCAGGGCCGCGTTGGCTATCTCATCCTGAGCGAGTACAGCGAGCCAAAGGATCCATCGCTCAATTGGTTGGTACGCCGACCTTCGAATACCGGTTCCAGGCTCGAAAGGGGGCCTCGTTGTCAAAGGCCCAATCATGAAGTGTTTGGTGCCGACGGATTGATGCGACTGGCCGAAAGCGTGGCTCACAAGTTTGCACGTCCCGCGGTCGCGGATATCCTGGTTGCGGGGCTTCTACGCATGATCGACACACGTCGTCAACACCGGCCCAACTGAGGATGTTTCCGGTTTTCGAGCGTCGTCGACGAGGGCGGCATCTGACAGAGTGCATTCATCTCGGAGGGTTTCGCGATGGTCAGGCCAGGCGCTCAAGATCGAAGGCGTGGCCTTCGTGATGGTCGGCGTAGTGAGCGCAGCAGTGGTGGAACTTCTGGCTGTATCCCACAGCATCGCCATGACCACGCGCGATGGCGAGTTCCGCGGTTCGGTGTCGTTTGCACTGGTTGGTCTGGTGGCGTTCTTCATTGGTTGGACGAAGAGCCGTCGAGCTGGGTCGTAGGACTTCGCCGCGGAGCAGGTCTTGAGTTCTCAGGGCCGAGGGCTGGGTTGACCCTTTCGGTCCCGGATGGACATCTGCCCGCCAGGTGACCCACCGGCCCCTAGGTAGTTGCGCTGTCCCTCGAAGACACGAGTTCGTCGGTGGCCCGGTTGAGACCCGGACGTTCGAGATCAAGGATCAATGCGGTACGGCCGACGTTGCGTAGGCAGAACGCTCGTTCCCCGATGACTCCTTCACAGTCTTCAGCGCGCTCGGCGGCTCCGTTCGGGTGGCGCTCGGGTAGGGCACGGGCCCGAAACCCCTCGACTGATGTGTCATCCCGCGGCTCCACCACGAACTGGGGTTCTGCGGGCTAACCGATCAAACCCCTGTTCGGCGCACCAGCAAGAGGTTCACCCCGAGCAGCGCCGCCGCACTCGCCAGGTAGAGGGAACCTTCCCGTAACTGCAGAGTCCAGTATTCGCTGTCGGCAACGTACAGCTCGACATCGTGTAGCCCGAGTTCGTTCAGGCACGTCGTGAACTGAGTCGGGAAAGTGACATTCGATGGGCACCGGTTGACGGCTTGCATCCACGGGGACGCTTGGCCGGAAGTGGGCACAGCATTGGCGAAGTCAGTCGGCACGAAGCCGTTGAAGAGTACCCAGGCGTTGGCGGGTGCCCGGCCAGTAGGTGCGCCAACCGTTACCCCCCCTTTGGTTATCGCTGAGATGTTGAGAGTCGTCGAGCGGAGTGGAACGAGATGCGCACGCACGTCGTTCTGCATGGTCCACGCAACGAGCGCCAGCGCGATCAGACCAGTCGCGAGGGTCCAGCCTGGTCGTCGCAGGACCGAGCCAACGAGCGCCGCGAGGGCGAAGGCGAAGACACCCATCGCGAGTGGCAACCAGCCGCCGTAGGTGAAGCCATTCGTTGATATTCGAGGAGTCCACTCCGAAATCCGAAGGAACCACGTCACGGTGACGCCGAGCGGGATCGCGAGCACGACGAGCGACCCGAGCGCCACGGCGACCTTGGTCGCGAACCAACGACCCCTCGTGATCGACTGGGTCCACGCGACACGCGCCGTGTGGCGGTCAACCTCGCCCGCGACAACGTTGGCCCCGAGCAGGAGTCCGAGAACGGCCGTGGGCAGCACCGCGAACCAGTGGACGTAGACGCCGGCGCCTATCGAGTTGAGGTAGCGATTGTTCTCCGTTTGGCAGAGGGAAAGGTACTTCTTGGCGAAGCCATTGCCTCCGTGGCACGGTTGGCCGAGCCACTGGTGGCGCAACGCTTCGATGTGGAGTCCGCTGACGATGGCGTAGGCGATGAAGATCAGGCCTAGGACGACGACGAAGAGGTACACGCTGCGTTGCAAACGCCACGCAATCCAGGTCACGAGTGTTCTCCTCGAGTAGAAGGCGTTTCGTGACGAGACGAGGTAGAGGCGGAATCCCGAGCCAAACGTAAGTAGGCCATGATGACCTCGTCCAATGTCGGTTGGGTGATCTCCCACGTCTCGTCACTGAGGGGCAGGGTCATTCGGACGAGGTACGTCACGTCTCGGCTGCTGGTTCGCGTGTCGATCACGGTGACACCCTCCGGAAGTTCCGGTACGTTCGGTGATGGCGCACCGAGAAAGCGGTGACTCTCGACGACGAACTCCAGGTCGTCTGCGAGAACGATCGTCGAGTGCGACATGATGACCAGGTAGTCGCAGATCGAGCCGACGTCACCGAGCGCGTGCGTGGACAGCACGACGCTGGTGCCGCGCTCGGCGACCTCGCGCATCAAGAGCCGCAAGAGATCCTCTCGGGCGACGGGGTCGAGCGCGGCCGCCGGCTCGTCAAGAATGAGTAACTCCGGTTGCTTCGCGAGGCACATCGTCAACGCGACTTGGGCCTGCTGACCACCCGACAGGTTGTTCACCCGATCGCGCAGGGAGATGCCCAGCTGGTCGACGTAGGCGTGGGCGGTCGTCATGTTCCACGTCGGGTTGGTACCCTCCCCGAACCGGAACATCTCGTCGACCCGAAAACCTCGGTAGAGGGGCCGCTCCTGGTCCAAGTAGCCGATTCGGCTGAGGAACGAAGCGCTGTTGCCGATTGGTTCCTCGCCGAGGACGTAGATCTCTCCTGACGTGGGCCGCGAGAGCCCGGTCGCCATCCTTAGCAGGGTCGACTTGCCCGCGCCATTAGGACCGACGAGCGCGGCGACCTTGCCCGCCGGAATCGAGAGCGAGCAGTCGCGCAGGCCCCATTTACGACCGAAGCGCTTGGTAAGTGAGTTGGTCTCTATGACCGGCATCGTCACGAGAGCACTCGTTCGTCGTGGTTGAGGATCCGACGAAGCAACTCGAGCATGTCGTCATCGACGATGCCAGCGGCGCGTGCGCGCTTCACCCAAATCTGTAACTGTCGGGTCAGCTCAACGTTGCCGGCCTCTGTGGCGTGAACATCGGGGTTCTCCGTGATGAACGTGCCGAGACCCAGTCGGCCCTCGGCGAGACCCAAGTTTTCGAGTTCTCGGTACGCGCGGTGCACCGTATTGGGGTTGATTGTCACCTGAGTCACGACCTCGCGCACCGATGGCAACTGGTCACCCCCGCGGAGCCGTCCCATCTCAACGGCGTTTCGGACCTGGTCGACCAACTGCCGATAGGGCGCGATGCCGCTCCGCGGGTCGAGGCGGAAAACGATGCTCGGCTGCCTGTCGGTCATGTCCTAGTACACTAGTACACCCAGGGAGGTCCGTCAGTCTTCGAACGAAATCCATCTCTAGCGTGCAGGGCTTCATCTCCGTCCAGCGGCGCATGGCCCGCCACGGTCGTCGACTCGGTGGCGAGCCTTTGGCTCGTGTCAGGTGATGGTCATCTTCACCGTTGCGCGAAGGAAGCGAAGAGCGCCGTCCTCGCAATGTGCGTCTACCTAGTGACGACTTCGAGTGTTACGGTGCACCCACGGGCTGGTCATGACACAGCACCGCCATCGAGACCCGAGAGGCGTTACGGATGATGGGTCGGCATCGCGCCAATCTTGTCGTAGCCATCAGTATCTCGGTACTGATCGCGGGTGGCCTTCTCACGTACCTGTGGTGGCCCCATCACGCGAGCGTGGCGTGGGGTAGGGCTACCACGTTGCGCGGTGCACCAGGGGTAAATCTGGGTAGCAGCGCTGATCTCTACTCACTCTCGTGCTCCTCACCCGGTGACTGCAGTGCGGTGGGAAGTTACTCGGTGAAGGTGAACCACAACCGAGCCATCATTGTGAATGAGAGACGTGGCCAGTGGGGCAAGGTCGAGGTTCTGCCAGGATTGAGCGCTCGAGAAGAGGGGCTCAACACCGGTGCGAGCGTCGTGTCGTGCTCCTCGCCCGGCGACTGCAGCGCGGGCGGGACGTACGCCGTTGGCGACAATCAGCTCCTCCTCTTCGTTGCCAACGAAAGCGATGGCGTATGGGGGCGGGTCCAGAAAGTTCGGGGCGTCAGCACTCTCGGAACCGGATACTTCGCGTATCTTTCGACGATCTCGTGCGCCTCGCCCGGCGACTGCAGCGCCGGCGGAGGGAACTCCGGCGCGAACGGCGCGCGAGCATTCGTCGTAAGTGAAGTGCGCGGATCGTGGGGACCTTTCGAACTCGTCGCTGGTCCGTCGACCCGCGCCATGGAGGGATCCGGAATTTCGTCGATGTCGTGTTCAGCGCCGGGCGACTGCAGCGCCGTCGGCACCGAGCAAAAGGGTTCAGTTCCTTTGCCGGCCTTCGCCGTAAACGAAACGAATGGCGTTTGGGGCCGCGCGAAAGTCATTCCGGGTCTCGCCGCATTAAGTCCGGGCGGTTCGGATTACACGATCTCGCTCTCGTGTGCCGCGGTGGGTAGCTGTGGCGCGAGCGGAACCTTTCGAGCGCAAACCGGTGTTACCCAGTCGTTCCTCGTTGATGAGACGCACGGGGTGTGGGGCAGAGCCTTCGACATTCCTGGAATCGTGGCGCTCGATGGCAGACATCTCGAGCAGTTGCATTCGATCTCGTGTGGGGCTCCCGGTGACTGTGTCGCCGGCGGTTCCTACGGAACCGGCAGTTATCAACGGGCGTTTCTCGTCAGTGAAGTACGTGGCCGATGGGGCATGGCGATGCCGATCTCAGGGTTGTCGGCACTGAATCGAGGTCACTTCACTTCGGTGGTCGACATTTCGTGCGGGTCCGCCGGCAACTGTGGCGTTATTGGGAGCTACACCGGAAAGGGAGGCTACGTTCAGTCGTTCGCGCTGAACGAAACGAGTGGCACCTGGGGTGGTGTGACGGAGGTTGGCGCATCCTCGTTCCCCGGTGCAATCGGAGCACAGGTCAACGCCATCTCGTGCAACGCTTCGAGCAACTGTGCGATCGTCGGCGTCGTTTTTGGTTCAAAGTCATCTGGTGCGATCTTCGTGCAGTCCACTCGGCCCACGCCGTAACTGCGGATTCCGGTGATTTTCGTACGGGCGCGGCGAGGCAGTGCACGCTTCTCGCGTTGAATCAATCGGAGTCTCCTGGGTCCGCGCGTGACTACGCCACGACCGGGTCCACGACAACGGCACCGTCACACTGCGTTTCAACGGTGCGCTCTGTCACATCGGTCTCGGCCGTCGCCACGCCGGCCAGCGCGTGATCAAGCTCGTCGTTGATCTCGACGTCAGGGTCCTTGACCTGGAGGGCAACGTGCCTTGACACCTCACGCTCGATCCCTCACGCAAGTTCCAAAGACGGCGAAAACGGGTGTGGGTTCAGTTGTCCCAGAAACCCTGAGACATTACATGGCGGGGTGATTACGAAAAGGGGGTCTCCAGTTCACGGCCACTCGGATAGGCTCCCGAAATGGCTACGCCGAGCCTCCACTACCCTCGCTCCGAACGTGAGTTTCGTTCGTGGTTCAGCGATGACCTCGCCTGCTTGGACTACCTCGACTGGCTGCGTTGGGGCGAAGCACGCTTCTGTCACCGCTGCGGCTGTGTCGCACAAACTCGAGCCATCGGAGGCCGTTTCTGGCGCTGCAATGGTTGTAAGACCCGCATCTCACGCACAGCCGGAACTATCTTCCAGGACACCCGAACACCGCTGACTGTCCAGTTCGCGGCGGCGTGGGAGCTCTGCGTCGACAAGGGCGGCATCTCGGCCCTGGCACTCCAGCGCCGGCTCGGTCTGGCCAGCTATCAAACCACCTGGACGATGCTTCACCGCTACCGCGCCGCGATGGCGCGCTCCGGCCAGGAGCTCCTCACGGGCACCGTCGAGGTCGACGAGACCTTCCTCGGCGGAACGCGCCCCGGACCTCGGGGTCGAGGCGCGTTGGGTAAGACGATGATCGGTGTCGCAGTGGAGACCCCGCCGACCGGTGGCTTCGGGCGGGTGCGTCTGCGGATCCTCGCCGACGCTTCCGAGGCCAGTCTGCGGGCCCTCCTGCTCGACACTGTGGAGCGGCGTTCGACGGTCGTCACCGACGGGCTGAAGGAATACATCGCAGCGACGGCTGGTCTCTACACCCACCAGCGCCACATCATCTCGGGCTCGGGCAGCAAGGCGCACGAGCTTCTACCCGGTGTCCATCGCGTAGCATCGCTTCTCAAGCGCTGGACACTCGGCACCCTTCAGGGCTCGATCGGCGAGGACCACTTGGAGGCTTACCTCGCCGAATTCACCTCCAGGTTCAACCGACGCCACTCCCGAGACCGAGGACTACTCTTCCACCGACTGGTGACCCTCGCCGCCACCACACCTCCACTCACCTACCGCGCTCTGGTCCAGGACAACACTCCAAAGCCGACCCCGCCGATACCGCCGCGCGGCGGAGCTCTGCGTCCCCAGACCCTTGAGCCTCTGCCCCTTGCTCGGCCCTGGCGCGATGTCGTTTCGGCGCCATAGTGAGGATTGATGTGCCATCTGAGACCCCGACCAGCATCCAGGTTGCGCGAGCACCGAGACTGGGGACGGTTAGAGGCAACGACCTTGACTCGTCTGAGGAGAGCCCATGAGACTGCGAAGACTTCCACTTGGTGCGATGGTGGCGATGGCGCTGGCCATCCCAGTCAGTGCATCTCAAGGGGTATCGGCAGCTGGCGCGTTACCGTTGGTCTCGCCTTGCCACACCGTGGCGCTCGCGCCCTCGGTGGGCCGAGGTAGTGCGGCGGCCGGCACCGCCTACGAGACGCTCCTCATCAAGAACCGCTCGTCACACTCGTGCAAGTTGTCGGGGACGCCCGCCACCCAGTTCGGCAACTTCGTTGGCTCGGGAGGGCTCGTTGTCTTCAGGGGCGTGGGCCCCGCGGCGACGAAGCTCACCTACGCAGGGCGCGGTAGGACCGTCGTCGTGAAGCCAGGGGCAGTCGCCAGCGTCACCGTCGGCATCGAGACGGCGGCCAACTACCCCCGGTCAAAGTGCGCTGGGGCCAACGCCTCGCGAGTGCGCCTGGTCTTCCCGGGTGGGACCACTCTCTACTACACGCTCCGCACAAACGCGGTCTGCACGAAGATCGCGAGCACGCTCACCTCGGGTGTCGTGCTCGGCACGCGCTTCCCGTAAGGGTTTGGCTTAGGGCCTCGGCGAAAGGTCACCTGTTGAACTCGGGACCGGGGATAACCTTGTCCTGAACTGCTTCCTGCGTCGCTGAGATTATTGACCCCTCAGTCCAGGGATCCTTGCCAGATAAGGCGAGTGGCCGTGAGCTGGAGACCCCCTTTACGAAAGTCCTCAACACCATGTGCCCGTTGGGGTGCGGCAGCGCCGAATTAACCCCTCCACACGTTTTTGCCCAAGGTGACCGCACGGCACTCACCAAGGTGAGTTCAGCCCGGGAGCCGATTGCCTTTCGAACTCGAAGGCCTTTGGTGGCCGGACGGTCCCGGCGAATGAGCATGTATTTTCCCGAAAAACTGAGTTGACGCGGTGTAATTACAGTGGTGTAATGGTTTCTCAGTAGGGACTTAGCAGCCTCGGCGTCGGAGTGCCAACATGAGTTGGCGACTGACGTTGGGCCTGAAAAGCGAATGAGAGGCCAGTTGGCGCTGGCCTCTCATTCAAAGAAGCATCCCGCACGAGGCGGTACGTCTCCTTGGTAGATACGAGAGAGACTGTAGCGCATTGGCGGGTCAATTTGAAAGGACCGCCATGGTCAGAATTCCCAGTCAGAACCAATCGCCTTCACGGAGGGCCTCGACCATCGTTGAACGGGCATTCGCCGAGTTCGATGCCGAGCTCAATCTCGATCCGTTGGAACGGTTGCGGGCCGTGACGTTCCACAACGAGCTGACTGAGCGACTCAAGGCGGACAAGATCATTTCTGACGCCTTTCTGCAGGGCAGCTTCGCGCGAAAGACCATGCTGAGCCCACTTCGCGATATTGACAAGGTCTTTCTGCTGCACCCGCAGTACAACCACTTGTTCACGGACGAGGGGGGAGCAGTCGCCGCGGCCGAACTCGTCGAATCCGCCTTAAAGGGGTACTACACGAACTCGTCGATTGACCGCGCCCGGCACGCGGTGCAGATGGACCTCGGTGAGGGCATGTTCAGCTTCGACGTTGTGCCCGCTTTCGAGGCCGGCGATGGCACCACCGACGTCATGATCATGGATCTTGATCGCGAAACCTGGAAGCGCTCGAACACCCGAGAGCTGATCGAGGTCGTCGCCGAACGCAACAAAACTTGTGATGGTGTCTTCGTCCACCAGGTGCGGTTCATCAAGGACTGGGCACGTCGTGTTCTTGGCGAAAGGCTGCCCGGGCTGCACGTGGAGTCAATCGCCTTCGCGTGCATCGACGGGCCCCTCAGCCATGCCGAGGCGGTCTCTCGCATCTTCGCCTGCGGCGCGCAGGTTCTCGGTCTGGGCGCGGGTTACGGCGAACCTACAGGTGTCGAACGACTCTCCGACAAGATCTCCGAAGTGGACCGGGAAGCCGCACGCCAGGCTTTCGTCGCTGCGGAAGCTCAATCGGCGAAAGCGTGGATGCTGGACGAACATGGTCGTGAGGAAGAGGCGGTCGCGACTTGGCATGAGGTCTTTGGAGCGCTCTTCGGTGACGGCAAGCAAACGGGGGGCGACTTTCTCCGGAGACTTGGAACGGGCGCGGCGGTCGTGACAGGCGCTAAGGCGCCGGGGGCTACGCCGACCCGCGCGTGGGCGCCATGATCGTCGCCGGGTCCCGTGAGCACGCGCTTCGCCAACCCGCGGAGTGCGCACAGTGGCTGAGCAGCGACACCAATGTCGTGGGCAGCCACGTCACCGTTGTCACAGGCGAGCGCGGACTTACCGTGTTCAGGGTCGATTTTGAACCTCCTCCAGTGGAGTACCGACTGAGATTCCCCGCCGAGGCGGCACACGTTCTCGTGGCGGGGTTGGGTGATCCGGTTGCGACACCCGTTGGACCGAAACGACCGTGGCGGCACATTTACCCGCGCGCACCGTTGAGCGCACTGCCTGGTCAAAGAGTAGTTCGGGTGCCGCTGGCTGAACTCGTCGGCGGATTGTGCCTCTGGTACCCCGACGACCCGCCGGTCCTGAAGTGGAGCTGGGTAAAGGGGCTGGGCGACTTTGTGCGGATCCTTCAGCGCCATCTCTGGTTCGAAGAGTTCTGGCGCCGTACGGGAGTCTGGCCGGTCGAGGATGCGCCGCACGGGCGACGACCCGACAACACACCTCACCCGATACTGGACCAGCGATTACTGGAGGCGTCCTGATGGTCGGAACTGTGTCGGGTTTCGCCTACGCCGTCGGTGTCGCGGTCACGATCGCTCTGGCGACTGCGGTTGGGACGCAGATCATCTCGAGATTGAGTGACACCGCCAGTCGTCGGCGCGACCGGTACTCGGCTCTTGTGCGGACGCTCGTGGCGTGGACTGAGTTTCCGTATCGCGTTCGCCGGCGGGTCGATGACAATCCAACCACGTTGGCAGGTCTTGCCGCCATTGGACACGAACTACAGGAACGGCTTGCAGGTGATCAGGCCTGGGTACTCGCCGAAAGTCGCTACGTGGGCAAGGTATACATCGAGGTTCGACGCGCGATCAACAAGCAGGTCGGCCCAGCGATTACAGATGCCTGGAACCTCCCCCCAGTTTCGCGGCCGAGCGAGATGGTGTTGGGGACCTGGGGACCCAACACGGCGGTGACGGCGGACCTGGATCGCTTAGAGGCGAGCGTCGGTCGGCGATTTGGGTGGCGGAGAGTAGGCGCTGCTGTGGGAATCGGCCGTAAGGCACGTACAAAACCGCTCGAACGCACCCACGTTGAGGGCGTCGGGCCTGAGGAGGTGCCGTGACGGTCGCTGACTTGACGAGTGCGCCTTTCAACAGTGACTTCTTCAAGCATTCGTTGTAATTCGTCACCGTGTTTTCGCCGGTGATCGTTGTCGCTGCGGGAAGCGTGGCTGAGATTTGCGCGATCCTGTTACTCGATGGACGCCGGGAAGGACCTCGTGATCCTCGCGGTCCGAGCCCGAGGTGATGCGGCGTTGATGGGTGTAGAGACCGATTGTCGCCACGTCCTGCCTCCGTCAGTGGAAACGATGAGGAATGACGTCGATGAAGTGATCTGGACAATGGCCGCACCAAGACGTGGCGATGCGAACGTTACGAGTTGAATGGCTGCCGTCTGCGGACTTGCCGTGTACACCGATGTCCAGGTCCTTCCGCCATCGCTCGTCGCGAAGAGATGCTCGGGTGACGTCTGACCCTTGTTGATTAACTTGGCAACGAAGATGGCGCCTGGAGAGGGCGACGCGGGGAGACCGGGAACCTGGTTGATCCACATGGTCGGAATTCCGACCCCGATCTGGTGGGTTGGAGTGAAGGTCAACCCACCATCGTGTGAGGTGAAAATCCAATTCGTACTCATCTTCAGTTGTTTCGGTGTGCCGGGTGTGACGTCTCCGCCGAACCCGCCAATTGTGCAGACATCGACGAGTGAGGTTGGCGAATACGCAACGGGAACGGCGAAATTACCGCCGACAGTGGCACACGGTCCAGCCCACTTCACCCACTGACCCAAACTCGTCAGGCGCGCGGCGCCGGTGACACCGCGGTCATTGCCAACCATCAACCAGCCACTAGTGCCCTTGAACACGAGGGCGCCCTCCATCGCAGTTCCCCCGGCGGCCGAGGTCAGTGTGGGCGTGTGGATACGGCGCCAGGAATCGGTCGTTATCGGAGACCGCCAGAGTCCGAAAGTTTGATCCGTATTCCACCCGATTGTGTAGACCCGGCCATGGCTCGCGCCCACCGAGAGGACGGCGAATCTCAATCCGAGTGATGTTAGGGGGATTCGATGCCACGTGCGCCCTGCGTCGTGGGTTGACCACAGCAACGCGTTAGTGGTGCCGTTGGTGTTCCCGCTCGGCACGAAACCGTAGATCCACCCGTTCTCTGCGTTGGCGAAGTAGATGGTCGTTTGGGCGAAGGGGTCAAGGTCGGGAGTCGTTGTGCGCATGACTCTCTGTAGCGGGTTCGGAACGGCAGCGGTGGTCCACGTTCGCCCGGCATTCGACGTGTGCTCGACGCGAACACACGCATCGGTTCCGCAGTGGTAGGCGGCCAACATCCAGCCCTCGCCGGAGGGCAGGAATGATACCGAAACCGGTGACACCGGAGCTGGTGTCGTGGGCCCGGCCAAGGGCGCCCCAACCAGCGGGGTGAGCATTCCGAGCGGCGAAGTCACGACCCGCGGATAGCCCGACAAACGACACGACGTCGCAGTGACGTTACGTAACTCGACGATGTAGGACCCGTGCCCAAGACCCGCGTTACGAAGCGCTGTGGTACGGAGAGACGAAGACCTACAGGTTGGGGCGCTCGTGGCCGAGGCGCTCGGCGCCTTGCCCGGACCGTAGACGCTGAATGCTCCCAACACGACGAGGGCGGCGGCGACGGTGTTTGCTCGCCGCCGCGCAACCCGCAGGAAACGGCTCATGAGAGGAATTGTACTGAGCAGGGTGCACCACGCCAGGACCACCCCGCCGAAGCGAATACCCCAACGAACCTGAGTGACTCGGACCTGCCGAGGACGCAGGTCTTGCGGATCTGGCCAAGGCGTCCGCGGAGTCAACTCAGGACCCAGTCGGTCCGGAGACCGTAAGTGGTCCGTAGCTGACGGTGGCCATCGGCGTTCCTCCTACTGAGGCCATGCACTCCAGTAGCGCGCCGCTGGAGGGGTCGATCACGAGTTCCAGCGTCTCGTTGGCTCCGAGCGGCACGACAACGGCAGTGCCCGACACGCCCAATGGTGTCGTCACGCTGCCCAGCAGTTGAGAACCCGGAAGTGTCGCGGCCACCTGGTAGAGCGCGGCGCCCAACTTGGCCGACGCATCGGGCAGCTGGAGGAGTTGGGCGACGATTTGCACCTGTTGGGTAGCGTCACAGCCGGTCGTCGCGGCGTTCGGAGTGAGAGGGCAGGCCTGCGGCGTGCTAGCGGTAGTCCCGTCGGGCGCGATCTCACCGGCGGCGAGCATCGAGGACAACTGAGCGGAGTCGCTCGGAAGTTCATTCACTCGGCTCACCGAGTTGCCGATGGTGGTAGTGCTCGCTGAGAGGGTGAAGCCGAGGCCGCCGTAGCCCGAGACAGTCGCGGCGAATCCCCCATAGGACGAACCCTGGTTCGCGTTCGCCGGGTTCCCGATGAGCTGGTTCGCGCCGTCACCGAGGGCACACGGGATGAACGGCCGGCCGGCCGCGACCCATCGCGCCTCGTCGCCGGGAGTCGCGAAGTGCCCGCCGTCGGTCCCGATGGCACTGGGCGAGATGGTGACAGAGCTCACTCCGGCCGCGTCGGTCGTGCTCGCGACGGTGCCAGCCGCCACGTAGGTGAGAGCGGGTGCGCTGCCCATCGACGGGCTCGAGACCTGGCAAGTCATCGAGACATCCTCTACCTGGCTCAGCGTCTGGCCGGGCTGAAGAGCCGGCAGTGTCGCGGCACGGGCGTCAAGTTGCGCGGCGTGCTGGAGAGTGGCCGCGGCGGCCGAGAGCGGAGCCACTGTTAGGGTGCCGGCGACGAGAGCGACAGCACCACCGACGATCCCGAGGGAACTCACGGCCACGAGACCACGGACACGCCGCTGAGACCTACGAGGCGCGCCGGCCTCAAGTCCCGCAAGAAGGTCGCTCCAGGCCTCGTCAACGTCAACCGCAGGAAGTTGCGCCGCCGGGTCAAGTGCGGCGAACAGGGTCATCGGGTCTGAACTCATTGGTGTACCTCCGTATTGGTCGGCGTCTCGCCCAGTGCGAGACGGCTCTCTAAGCGGGTCTTGGCCCGGTGGTAGCGCACGTTGGCCGCATTGACACTCACGCCGAGGACTACAGCCGCTTCCTCACGACTCAACTGCTCCCAGTGAACGAGTCTGAGGATCTCCCGGTCGGTCTCGGCGAGTTCAGCGAAGGCTTGGCGCAGTGGCTCGACGTCGATCACCTCGATCTCACCGCCCACGGGCTCCAACCAGCCGGGAGCAACGACGGCCTGTTTCCTCTCGCGCCGAGCGCCATTGCGCAACTCGAAGCTGGCGATGCGAAGAACCCACGCGAGTGTGGGCTCGGGCGTCGAGTCGAACTTGCGCCACGCCACCACGAAGGTCGCGAGGGTCGCGTCGTCGACGAGGCTTGGGATCACACGTCGAGCGACGTAGGCGCGAACGCGACCGAAGTGCTCCTTGAAGAAGCGCTCGAAGCGCTCGTCGCTTCGCGGCGAAGTGTGTCTCATCACTCTCTTTACGTCTGGAAGGCAGCCCCTTCTTACATAGTGTCGTGACAGACCAGGCTGCCATAGGCACGACGCCACAAGGCAGTGTCCATCCACCCTCATAGCCTCACCGTCAGCAAGGCTATGAGTGATGCGAGTTCAGTGCCGGGTGAACCCTTCTCCTGCTCAGGTCCCTGCGGTCCTCGCAGACTGCTAAATCGCGACAAAAGCACCCTCGGGCACGTGTATCAACCTAAAAGGCCCCTGAACGCCGAAACCTCACTGGTGAACGTCGTCGCTTCCGAAAACTCGGCCCGTGCGTGCTGGTCGCCGGGACCGAACTCGACTCCTCTGACTGCAACAGTTGATACTCGTACGTTACCGAGTTCATCTTGCCGAGCGCCTGCCGTGTGATTTGGTAGTCCGAACTTTACTGGTTCACTGGCGCTCGCCTGCGGTCCCGAGGATTGTGAGACTACTCAATCACACGGGGGCCGCTGCTAATAGCGTTATTCTCGGAAACTAATTCTGATTGCTCACCGAGTTCGGCGGCAAGATACGACAGACGTTTCTAGAAGTGGACTTATGGCTACGGCACGCCAGCAGGGCACTCAACTTTATAGCTACCCGCCTTCTCACCTTGCTGCCGACTACATCGCCGGGTAAACGGTGGCGCGTCTCAGTGCTCGTAAAGTTGTCCGATTGCTTCGCGGTGAGGCGACCTCACCGGTCCGGGCATGTTGCCGACCAATGAAGACATCGATCGCCTCCTTCGTTACTACCCGCGAGGCCTGCCAGAGCGTCAGTGGAATCTCGCCCGGGAGGTGGCCATTGGTGCTGTCGTGGCGAGCGGTGCGTCCACCGATGAGTCGGCCATGGTCCTGCTCGGCAATCTGGCACGGTTCCTCGTGTGGCACCCGGTATGGGATCGCACCGCACCGCCCGACCTCAAGCTCCTCCTTCGGGCCCCGTACGTCGAGGCGTTCGTGGCGGCGTCCCCGAAGCATCGCGTAGCTCGCCCGTATCTGCGCCGCATCGCTCGAACCATCGGGGCGGTCCCGACCACCACCGCGATCAGCAGGGTCAAGAACCGACCGGCGGCACGGCGCTTTTGGACCACGGTCACCGACCTCGGACCTTTCGTGGCACTTGCCGAGGCCTATCGCCGTCGCGGCTACGTGGTGATGGCGACAATCTTCGATGGTCTCATCTGCGAGCTCGCCACGGCCGACTGGGACCACAGTCAATTCATCACCGAAGCGGCGTGTGCACGCGGCGAGGCACAAGGCACTGTCAAGTCAGCGGTCCGTGCAGCCGAGGAACTGCGGGTTGCCGGTGACGTCGAGCCCATGGGGGTCCGTGTCGTACATTCAACGAAGACCACGTCGGTGAAGCCCAAGGTGGCCAAGCCGTTGTCGCGTTCCGCGGCGGTGCGGGTGGCGAAGGCCACGCACGCGGAGCGTGAGGCGGCGCGAGCGAGCGGTCCGCACGGGCCAGTCGAGGTGGGCGAGCTGCCCGAGCTCGACGTCGTGATTGCGGCCGCCGTCGCGACTTTTCGCCCCTACCGGTTCAGCGACGCGAACTGGGGGCTCGTGGACGTCGCCACGCGTCACTTGGCGACGGCGTACGAGCCGCCGAGCGTCGGCTGGGTGCGCACCCAGATGGGAATCCTCGCGCGCTTCTGTCTGTGGGTGGCGACTCGCCCGTCGCGACCGGCGCCAACCGAGACGCTTCGACCCGCTGAACTCCTCGAGATG
>JAJZEN010000049.1 GCA_021828545.1 Actinomycetes bacterium | reverse complement strand
ATCGCGTCGACGCCCTCTTCTTCGAAGCGTCGACGCCACTGACGCACCGAGTTGGGAGCCACCTGAAGTTGGCGAGCCACTTCGTAGACCGCCTCGCCATCCGCCGACAGCAGGAGCGCCTTGGCTTGGAGCACCGTGCGATGCGCCAGTGAGGATGAGCGCGTAAGTCGTCGAAGCACTTCGCGTTGCTCACTAGTGACGCTCAGGGCTGGGGCCGCGAGTTTTGATCTCATCCCACCATTCTAGATACTTCAGTTATATCAGCGACGGACCACTAGGTGACGGTTTCACCCTCCACGGCGGGGAGTTCGCGCGACGTCGTGTTGGCGTTTCGTCAAGGGTCGCGACTCCGGTCTGGTGTCCACCAGCGACATTGATTTCCTTGAAGTGGTCGAGGTCGAACATCGTCACGGCGAGTGGCACGCTGGTTCGATTGGCGTGCGGGTCCTCTCGTTCTTGGAGCTCTTCGACTACTCGTCGGTTCAAAATTGGAGAGAGAGGGTCTCGGCGAGCCTGGCGCTCACGTTCGTCCCACACCTCATTGGGACTCGGTGGGTGAGGGCAGGATGGCGAACGCTCGCAACAAGTCGATGGTCGCAGCTTTGTTGTCAAGAGTATTGCGGAAACCCTCCCCAATCGACACGCATGACTTTTGGATGATGTCGATGGCACCGTCGCGCTCAATTTCGAAGTGAAGTGGGCCAAGTTTGCGCCCCGTCGTTTCGTTCAATTCGATCTCCATCAATTGCGCGGCGCCAAATTGAGCGACCAGTGCGGCCACCCGTGTCGCGTTGTAGTTCTCCGTAATGACCGTCGTCATTGGACTCTGCATCACGGTGTCAGACTTCGCGCCTTCGCTGTTCAGTGATGTCGCGTCAACTGATCATCCCGGTGAAGAGCTCTGCACATTCGCGAGGGACAAGCACGGATGTCAAGTCATAGATGAGCCCGCTCATCGACCTCGCCGGCCAGTGGGTCTCTCCCTTGAGGGCGTCGCAACAGCGGGGTTGCGATCCAACGGTCGGGTCCCCTAGGACGTCCCACCGACTCCGACCTTCCACGGCTTCGACGCTGGGGGAGATTGCGCACCGGTCCGGTCCTTGGGTGATGATATGTCTCAGTTGTAGGTCAAAGAGCATGGAGAAGGAACTCGGCGAACTTCGCGCGGGCGTTCGATGTTGTTTCACGGCCCCGTCGTCGCATGCTCCGCCTCCATGTGGGCCGTCACGTCGGTCACCAGGAGGAAGAACCCGACGCGGCCGAACAATCGGTCGGAGAGGTAGTTCGTTTGCGCGAGCCGCACTCCCTCCGAGGCGTCCCGCAATGTTGAGCCGAACGACGGGGACTCACCCCTCAGCACAACTTCGATTTTAGGGAGATTCACGCGCCAGTTCGATTCACCGAGCCCTTCGGGGATAGGACGTCCTCGCATCTGGTCCGGGGTGAGTCCGAACGACGGGAACTAGGTGGCGTTGACCGCCCCTGTTCGAGCACCGCCGTCGCGGTACGCGATTTTGGTGGCAAAATGGTCCATCTGTCATCGCAGTACCTCACGGATCTCGCCGTGTGCATCTACTGTCACCACCGTACCCTCACGGTAGAGACGAGAGGACGGGGCCCTCGCATCGGTCGCCCCCACGATCGGTCGATTGGTCGCGACCTGTGTCAACGTCGCAGCTCTGTCCCCGTTGCTCGCGACGCTGAAGCTCACTGGTCCGTCGATGGTCCTCGATCCAGCGGCGAGCCGGATCGGTGGATCCCCCTCGAGAGTGCTGACGACGTCGGCGAAAGTGGGCGCTCACGGTGACGAAACTGCCGATGGCCGGTCGAACCGATGGGACCATCACTCGGAGTGATCCTGGAGAGTCGCTACTTCACTCGAAAGTACCGCGTCAACCTGCGTTACAAATGCGCGGTACCAGTTTCGGTGACCACGATTACTGGGATGAAAGAGGTCGGCGCCGTAGGTGCGCCAATCTCCCATGGTGGAACTGGTGACATCGAAGATCGGGGCCAATCTCATACCGCGCGCTTCGACGCGATCGCGTATCTCGGCGTTGAGTCGAAGAAGAGTGGATTGCTTCGGTCCGCGCTTGAAGGTGGGTAGATCGGCCACGATAGTGGTCCGCTCGGGTAAGGCGTCGAGAATTGTCGTGAAGTCTCTTAGGAGGACGTCGTCGCGTACCCTCCTATTGACGTCGTTGGCCCCGATATCGAGCGTCACGAGGTCGGGTCGCACTCCTTGGATCTTGGGCAGTTGCTCACGAACGACGTCGGCGGTGGTTGCTCCGGTGACACTGACATTGATGACGCGTACTCCACGACCTGTGCGGTCGTGGATCCTTCGCGCGACGAGCCCGACGTAGCCATTTTGCGGGCGCGACGCACCGATGCCATTGGCGACGGAGTCACCGAGCGCAACGTATACGAAGTCGCCCGGTTGCGACGGGAGCGATGCTCGTCGATCCCAATACTGCTTGTTGGCGTCAACCGACCGATAGATGTGAATGAGCCGTCCCGCCTGTACGACGACGAGTGTGGCCAACAAACGCGCGAGTAGTGACCCAGCGCGGTGCGTCGCCTCCGACTTCATGTTCTGAAGGTTACGGGCGCCACTCGCGCGACGAGCACCCTTTGCGCCAGCGTCACGGATGGGCCAAGGAGAGAGCCACTCCCTGAGCACCGTGGGCCGTCTTCGATGCCTCGCTCGCACGATAACCCACACCTTCGTTACCCCTCGGGATCGTCAAATGACGAGGACGTCACGAAAAGATCGAGCCCAGAGTATCCGTCTATCTGCGGCGCAAGTGACCCCGGTCGTCTCGCGCCGGACGGTGCTACTCCACGCTCCCAGCGTGCATCAAGGTGGTGGTGAGGGCGCCGCCGACACGATCATGGTATCCGCCCCTAAGGGCTGCAGTATCGTGATCGAGTGATGTCCACGTCTCTCGCTTCGTCGAGACGCCGCACCCAATGCCACCGAAGGCGTGAGCGTCCTCGGTGGCCGCGACGGTGAAGGAGGCTCTTTTGGCTGCGCACGCCCCAGCGGTCTCTGACCGGGGTCAGGCGAGGCTGAGGAAGAGTTTTTGGAGCCTCGGCACGATGTCGTCAGGATTCGATTCCGTGTCGACGAGGCATTCCTTGAGGCTGGTCGAGATCAGCGTGAACGCCGCCGTGTTCACGGCCTTGGCCACGGCCGCCATCTGGGTCACGATGTCTTCGCAACTGCGGCCCTCTTCGAGCATCCGCACGATAGCTCCCATCTGACCATGAGCCCGCTTGACGCGTTTGGTGATTGCTTCGACCTGTGCCTGGTCCTGGAGTACGTGTCGTGGCGTCGTGGTGGTCATGGCCTCTCCTTAAGATCTCTCGGTCACTTCAGTATCTCCCAGAATGGGAGATACTGAAGTGACCGAGTGACATTATACCCCTATGGGTATGAACTGACATCGGACGCCCATCAACGCGCCGCGAAGGAGATGCGCCAGGAGAAATGGGAAGGGGAGTGGGGTAGGTTCTTTCGTCGGCGTGGACGAGCGATTCTCCCCACGTGCCCGTGCGCCCGAGCGTTCACGAGATGATGTCGAGGTGAGTGTTCGCTGGCGCGCCGGTTCGACGTCCTACGTCGAGATTCTTGTCCCGCCGGTCATGATTCTTAGCGCTCGCATCACGGTTTGCACGATGGCGTCGCGCCGGCGACGCCTAAGGTGGGCGGGAGCCATATCGTCGAGGTGTCGCCGAATTCCAACGAGAACTGGATCTGCTCAATCACTTGAGCGCAGTGGGGAATGCGGCCAAGGTCCAGGTGACGTTTTCTTAGTGTTTATTAATGCGCGTCGCATATCGGTCGTCGCTACCGGATCTTCTCCGTGCGAACGCGACGTGTCGCGAGTGTCGAGATTCAGCGGAAATCCCGAGATTGGGTGTTCATAATGACACCACCACTGGGACTGCCGCGAACCTAGTGCGAGAGTTTCGCGAAGTTCGTGTTGCGGTCGAATCGCGGAGAGGTGGCTTCTCGCCGATCACAAGGGACGGTCCGGTACGCTCACAATCTTTTCGGGCGCGATCGTCAGGAACGTGGAACTCCAACGAAAGGCTTTTATGTGACTATAATACCCCATAGGGTATATAATTCTTTGAGTAATGCACGGTCGCACTCGCCTGAGGCGATCGATGGGTGCAGGCGCGGGGAGGAAGAAGTCATGTGTTATCAGATTGTGTGCG
>JAJZEN010000016.1 GCA_021828545.1 Actinomycetes bacterium | reverse complement strand
GATGCGGTACTGATCCCTCACCTCGGGCACTTCTCCCCTCGTTGCGCGACGGCGTGCACCGAGGGGAGGAAGAGTTCGTGGGAGCCATCTCAACAGTGACCCTTCCGTTGAACGGCGAAGGTTCCGCGATCGACGACGACCGTCGCGACGTGAATGACCATCATGCGTGGACCCACGGCGTCGTCATTGACGCGCCAACTCTCTTCGATGACGTCGGCCGGACCGGAGTAGTCGTAGGACACCGACGATCAGCGCGCACGTGAGGGCGACAAGAGCCGTGGCCGCCAGTGCGAGGCCGATGCCAAAAGTCTGTGGCCAGTACTTAAGGGTGACGACGTAGTGTCCGCTGGGCACTCTGGCCTCGAGCATCGCGGCGTCGAAGGACTCTAGACGCAGTGGTCGTCCGTCGATCTGCGCCTGCCACCCGGGCACGTCGGAGATGCGTAGCTCGAGTAGCGAGGGGTGGGTGGCGGACACGTCAATACGCCAGGTGGTGGGGCTGGGTTGACTCGCTCGCTCCACGACTGGCGCGTTCTTGGCTCCGAGGGCAACGAGGGTGGCCCGTCCGGAGTCGGGTACTGCGTAGAGTCCCTCGCCCCGCAACACGGCGATTCGTCTCGTCCCGGGCGGTCCGGGAGAACCGGGCGGCTCAATCACGAAAGAGACGCCGTAGAGGCGCGCGAGACGCACCGAGTTGATCTCGGGGCAGAAGAGGCCGTACGGCGGGACCACTTGAGTGGAAGTACCCGTCGCCCGGCCGTACGAGACGTGGTACGAGCGAGGCAGGATCGGATCGTAGGAGGCGAACTCACTCACGCCGTAGGCCAGGTTCACGTCGGGCACGAGGCCCGTCGCGGGAAAACCGTTTTCCTGACATGAAGCAAAGCCCACCAACGAGGAACCCACCAGGCGCTGTAGCGAGGTCACGGCGGTATTGGCAGGGAGATAGCCCGGGCTCGACGAGAGAAATCCCGCGCCGGCGCTCAGCAGGAATGCCGTCTCGACAAGCAACAACGCCCAGATCTCGACGAGACCCGATCGCGGGAGAGATCGGCGTCGTTTCGCCGGGCGCTCTCGCGAATGGCGGGCACCACGGCCGGACGGGAACGAACGCGTGACGAGCACTACGACGCAGGCGCCGAGGCCGACCGTCGGCCACACGAAGCTTCCTCGGCGCAGGTTGAACTCCGGTGTCGCGAGGTGGTTGACATTGAGGACGAGTAGGCCACCCAGGACGACGAGGGCGCACGCCGCGAGAGCGACCCCGATCCGGTACCAGAGCTCCACGACACGGTGTCCCCGTTGAGCCAGTAGGGCCTGGGCTCCGAATCCGGCGAGGACGGCGAAGCAGAGATCGAGCGCGGTCGAGGCGAGTTGGAGGCGAAAGACATCGAGTAACGGGACGTGGCGAAAAATTGACAGCAGCGGACTGACGAATAAGAGGGCCAGTAAGCCGATGGCGCCCAGCGTGAAGGCCACGACCTCACGGCGCTGACGCCACAGCCCGAGGGACGTCACGACCAACACGAGGGCAATCGTTCCCACGTACATCATGGACACGTAGAGGTTGTCTGGCCCGATGACCGTTGCCAGCGACGTCGGCAACCCGTTGTAGTCCGAGAAGAGTAGGTGGGAGAGATCGAAGAGGGGCAGATCGGAGACGGGTGGTCCGGCGTTACGCGACGACGCCAGGGCCAGTTGGATGGCCGGAAGATAGAGCGGGGCGACGAACGCGGCGGCGGCCGCGAGACTCAGACCATGGTCACGAAGGGCTGACAACGCGGCTCGGCGTTCTCCCGAGCGCCAAAGAAAGAAGGCCATGACCCCGACGAAGACCGTCACAAGGCCCACCAAGACTGCCGCTATCTGGGGTTCCCCCTCGAGGAACGCGAACGTCATCGTGAGGGTCAATAGGCACACCGAGGCTATCCGGTGCCGTCCACGAATCACGAGCACCGAGCTCGCCAGGACCCACCCGGACCAGGCCATGGCGCCCGCTGGGTAGTCCCCGAGCCACACGGTGAACCCGCCGCTCAACTCGAAGATGGTGGCACACACGAGCGCGGGCACGATATCGAGCCGCAAGACCCGGGCCAGGAAGTAAGCACCGCTACCGGCGACGATCAGCCGAACAACCACCGTAGCGCTGTGAGCCAACGACAGCGGAAAGAGATAACCAATCGCCACCGTGGGACCGAAGGGTGCCGATTGCAAATTAAAGGCGAGCGGCAGTCCGAGCATGCTGTGGGGATTCCAGAGTGGGAGGTGCCCCGCGTGCACCTGTAACCAGGCGAGCGCCTGCCAGGGTATGAATTCCTCGATCTCGTCGGAATTGACTAGGTTGTGCACGCCCAAATGCGGATTGCCAGTGAGGCCGAACTGCCCCAGTATGTCGTAGGGACCGAGAGATCGTCCGTGGGCGAGCGCCGGCGCGAGAAATGCCCCCGCGATGACAATGAGCCAACCCACGGCCGCAACCTCACGCAATCTCCGCCGTGACGCAATCGAATGCGCGCCCAACTCTCTCCCTCTCGACGGAAATACCACAACCAAGTGATCGTAGACCCAAGATGCCTCGATCATCGTCCGTAAGAGGAACTTCGACGGAAATACTCATGAACAAATAAGTAGTCCCACCATAATGGCGGGACCACACGAGAGGACGAGCGATGTTCCCCTTGGTGACCAGTGAAAGTGAGCACTGTCGCTCCACCGATCACGATGCACCGGCGGCACTGGTGCGGCGCCATGGGTTGGAACCAGTTTGATCACGCCGCGGTGGCGTACGTGATGGGTGAATGGTCCAATGCCACAGTGTCGCGTATCGACTCCATGGTTGACGTGCCCCCAAACTCGCGTCGGCACCCCTCCGACCTAGTGTGTTGAAAACGGAAGTTAAAAGCATTGCCGTCCATGCGCTCGTGCTGTGGGCAAACAAAGGTGACGCTACGCGTCGACGCGTCTGGTGGTCGTGTTCGTCTGCTGTTCGCACGACGAGGGGAGAGATGTGACGAGGATGAGGTCAGTGACACTCTGGCCGTATCGATTCTTGCGTGTACGGGTGCGACCGCTCGGTCGTGGCACCGTAGCCACTCTCGTCGTGTTCGCGACGGTCGGGCTCGTCGTCAGCGGCACCACGACCTCCAGAGCGTCCGCGGCGTCGAACACCGGCCTCATCGAACTCCATCCCGTGGCGGCCAATGCCGCGTTCGCTCAGTATCGCGGCGCCGGCTACGAGAAGTCGGTGCTGACGGCCGAGCATACTGCAACACGGATGTCCACGATTGCCCCCGGTCCCAGTTCGCAGGTGAACCACTGGACTCCCATCGGACCCCAGCCCGAAGCCAACGGCTACGGGGGTGCCAATAGCGGTCGCGTCACGGGTCTGGCGGTGACGCCGGGTAGTTCGCCCACGCTCTACCTCGCCTCGGCCGGCGGCGGGGTATGGTCCTCGAGCAATGGTGGTACGTCGTGGTCCACTACCACCGACGCCCAGCCCGATATCGCGATGGGTTCAGTGGCGGTCGACCCGTCGAACCCCGCCTACGTGTTCGCGGGCACCGGGGAGGACAACCAGTGCCTGGACTGTTACTTCGGTGACGGCGTACTCGAGTCCAGCAATGGTGGAGCGAGTTGGACGACGTCGAACCCCGGAGGGCTCTTCACGGGTACGGACATCTCGAGCGTGGTGGTAGTGCCCGGAGCCGCCTCAATCTCCTCGACGACCGTCGTGGTGGGCGCCTCGAACAATCTCTACGTCTCCACCGACGGCGGGAGCACGTGGACGGCCGAGTCGGGATCGGGGTGGTCAAGCGGCAACGTGACCTCCATCGTGATTAATTCCCTCACGAGCCCTCTCGCCCTTTACGCCAGTGTCGAGGGTGTGGGCGTAGAACAGAGTACGGATGGCGGCGCGAACTGGACGACGGTCCAATCGCTGTCGACCGGCGAGAGCAGCGCGCTCGCGATCGTGCCCACCGCGTCGACAACGACGACGACGCTCTACGAATCCATCGGTTCCCTCAACTCAGCCGGAGGGGGCTCATACGTCGCGCTGGACAAATCCACGAATGGCGGTAGCACGTGGACCGCGTTCACGAATTGCACCACCGCGTCGTCGACGAGTTGCGTGCCCTACTTCACCGGAGATGACTACAGTTACCTCGGTCTCAACGACGACACGGGAGGGGACCAGAGCTGGTACGACAACGTGGTCGCCGTTGATCCCCAGAACCCCAACATCATCATCGCCGCCGGTATCACAATGATTGAGAGCACCGACGGTGGTCTCAACTGGACCAATCTCAATGGTGGCGGTTTCTCCCAAGGCGCGCCGTTGTT
>JAJZEN010000065.1 GCA_021828545.1 Actinomycetes bacterium | reverse complement strand
GTGGTGCGTGGTTCGAAGATCTTCGCTGGTGGATGGGGAGTTCAGCGCGCCGCGGTCTACGGAGTCAAGGAGGAGGACCTCGGCGCGTACTACGCCGGACGAACCCTGTTGAAGCGCGAAGTTCTCCCAGAGAGCATCGCCGGAGCGGTCTTCGCACTCCTGGGGGGAGACCTCGCGCTGACGACCGGGGCTCATATTCCGGTTGATTCGGGCGTGGCCGCCGCGTTCCTGCGGTAGGTGGTGAGCGCTCGCTCCGTGGCGGTGGCCGCGGTCGACCTCGGTGCGTCCAGTGGGCGGGTGTTGCTCGTTATCTGGATTGACGGTCACTTGACGATGGAACAGGTCGCGCGATTCGCCAACGGTGGACACGACGTCGACGGGGTCTTCTCGTGGGACGTTCCATATCTGCTCGCCGAGATTGAGCGCGGTCTGGGAGAAGCCACGCGCGCGGCGAGCGCGCGCGGCCTCCCCCTCGCGTCGCTGGGGGTGGATTCGTGGGCGGTGGACTACGGACTCCTTGACGCCGAGGGTGAGCTCATGCGGTTACCCGCCCACCACCGGGACCAGCGAACCAAAGATTCCTACGCCGCCGTCACGCGAGTCATCAATCCGTGGGAGCTCTATCGACGAAATGGCATTGCGCCACTCACGTTTAATACGCTGTTCCAATTGGTAGCCGACGGCGAACTGGCTCAACGCGCGCGGCACCTCTTGCTCATTCCCGATCTCATTAACTACTACTTATGCGGACGTCGGGGGTGGGAGATCACCAACGCATCCACGACTCAACTTCTCAACGTGCGGCGTGACTGGGACGACGAAATTTTTGAGCAGTTCGGTCTGGAGCGTCGCCTGGTGGGTGAGTTGACGTACCCGGGTGAGGTGCTGGGTCCCGTCACGGCCGCGTCGGCGATCGCGTCGGGGGTGGCGGCATCGACGCAAGTGATTGCCGTAGCGTCACACGACACGGCGTCGGCGGTGGTGGCCGTACCGGCCGTCGACCGAAATTTCGCCTACGTTTCTTCGGGGACGTGGTCGTTGGTGGGTGTCGAGCTTGACGAACCCTTGATCAATCGCGCGGCGTTTGACGCGGGCTACACCAATGAACTAGGCGCCTTTGGGCGCACGCGATTTCTGCGTAACGTCATGGGCTTTTGGTTACTGCAGGAGGTCATCAGAGAATTTGGTCTCGAGGGAACTGACCTCGACGCGCCCACGCTCACGCGTGAGGCTCGGGAGCTCACGCCTCGTACTTTCCTCGTCGACGCCGAAAGCGAACAGTTGCTGGCGACCGGGGATATGCGAGGTCGTCTCGCTCGGCAGTGCGCGGCGATGGGTACGGCGATTCCAGTGACCCCCGCAGAATTCACTCGCTGCATCATCGATTCGCTCGCCTTGGCGTATCGTCGTGCGATTCAGGGAATCTCGCGGGTGACGGGGGTTCGGATCGACACCGTCCACATCGTGGGTGGTGGAGCGATGAATGAGTTGCTGTGCCAACTGACCGCCGACGCGTGTGGCGTCACCGTTCACGCGGGGCCCGTAGAAGCGGCCGCAATCGGCAACGCTCTGCTGCAATTGCGAGGTCTCGACGTCGTCGGACCCAACCCCGAAATCATTCGCCAAGTGGTGGCCTCGTCATTTCCCACCCGAACCTTCCGACCCCGGGTCGCCGACGCGCGGCAGTGGGCGGCGGCCGACGAATCCTTGAGTGAACGGCGCCCTCGCCCTTGATGCAGCCCTCACCTTGCCTTCGTCGGGGACTGCGTGACGAAGGCAAGGTGAGGGCTAGTGCACCGACGTCCTAGCCCAACGTGGTCGTGCCGGTGCCCGACGCGAGACCCGTGAGCGCCGACAACATCGCGGGCGTGACGACCGTCGCCCCCGTGGGGGCGCTCACGTTGACGGCGGCGTGTTCAAAGGTCGCGGTGAATTTCAGACCTAGTTGGCCGCTCGTCGCGCTGTGTACCGAGAGAGCGACGGAGGCGCCCGTGGCCGTTGTGCCCGCCGTGGTCAGGGTCGCCGAGTACGTCCCAATCGGTTGAGTCTTGGGCAAGGAAATTTTTATACCCGCACGCTGGAGAAGGGGCCGTATCGTGTCCCACACCGAGGCCAGAGTACCGGACTTGGAGTACACCCCGTTCGCCGAACTCACGAACTGAGTGTGATCCAACAGCGTGGTCAAGGCTGACGTGAGTTTGCGATCAATCAACTTGGTGTTCGCCAGTTGCGCGACGGAGGTCACGCCCGTCTTGGGGAGGCTTTTGAGTATCAGACTCGAGGGAAACTCGAACCACCGTCCACCGAAGAGGAATTGCGCGGACCCCAATTGAGATGCGGTGGCCTTGACGCCCGGTACCTTGGCGAGTCCGGAGATGTCCACGTTGAGGTACACCTTCGCGCCAACTCGAATGATGGTGGCGAGCGTCGTCTCGCCCACTTTGACTGCGATTTGCTCATTGACGTTGTTGGGCGACGCCGCGATCGAAGCCCCGGTGGTACTTTGCTCGTTCACGTCGAAGGATAAGGCGTTGAGCAATCGGGCGGCCTTAGTGGCGCTCGTGCCCGTCCCCGTGGCGCTCGCCGCTAGGTGAATCTGGAGGTACGGTTGCGCGTCAATCGACGCGACCGCGGACTTGACGGGCCCGGAGAAACCGATGGTGGCGACGCTCATCGACGTTACGACCCCGAGTGTCGCTATCTTCCAGTTCCACTTTGCCATTGATCTCTCCCGTCAAATCCCGTCACCCCAATTGGACGACGACGTCGAAATGCGTACCACGACAATCTACCGGTCACCGCTGAGAAGTGAACTCAGCCTCCTTGATCGGAATTCGCGTCGGCGTCCGGGGAACCCTCGACCACGATGACGTCAAGGGTGCGGGGTCCGTGGACACCCTCGATGCGCTCGAGTTCGATGTCCGACGTCGCCGAAGGACCCGAGATCCACGTCTGGGTCGCATCGGCACGCAGGCGAGCAATCCCCTCGGGGACGAGTTCGACGATTTGGTCTTCTTGGATGACCACGATCAAATGATCCGGGATAAGCGACAGTACCCGCCGCCCCTGGCGAGCGCCCGAGTCGAGGATGATGGTTCCGGTCTGGGCGACGGCCACGGCACAGCCCGTGATGGCGGAGTCAATGATGTCGAGGTCGTGCACCGTGAGGGTGGGGTCGTCGAGGCGCACGCGCGCCTCAACCGTCGCGAGCCACGTCGGTGGGACGTCCGCTGGGGCGGCCACTGACCGACTGGCGTGCGCTAGCAGAAGGGCATTCACCGTTGCGCCGAGCGACTCGTTATCGCACTCAACGACGTGTGCGCGGTAGTCGCGCAGTCGATCAATGAACAACTCTCGACGTTGACTCGCATTCGCGTCGCCCGCGGTAGAGTACTCGCGCGTCGGCGAGAGCACCGAATGTCGACGCGCGACGCCGAGCGCGGTGTCGATCGAACTCAAGACGCCCTCGCGTCCCGCCACGTCGCGACCGACGTGTCCGGGCTTGGCGTCGTGCAATGCGTCGTGAATGTGTGCGTGGGGGGTCGTCGAGGTTGTGGGCAACCGCGACGACACGATCGCGTTCGGGTGTGTCGCGGCGAACCACGAACGAAAAGACGTGCTCGGCGGCAGTGGAGCATCGCGGGCGCTACTCCACTTATTCAGTGGTGGCGGAAGAAATCGTAGCGTCGTCATTGGCAGGCGTCCGATCAGTGAACCTATCGCGATGGCGCGTTGGAAGAGTCGCGCCGAGGAGAATCCCCTTTCGATCACCTTCATCGAAAGGAGTTCGGGGTCGCGTGGGTGGTCGCGTCGTTTCTCGTCGACCACTTCGGATCGCAGGCGAACAAGAATCTTGGGGATGTCAATCTTTACCGGACACGCGACGTAACACGCGCCGCAGAGCGACGAGGCGTAGGGGAGGGAATCTTCTAAGGGGGTGCGCTCGCCGCGGCGTAGCTGGGGAACCAAGACCGCGCCGATGGGACCGGGGTAGGGATTGCCGTAGGAGTGACCACCAGTTCGTTCGTACACCGGGCAGACGTTCAGACACGCCGAACAGCGGATGCAGCGCAGGACGTCGCGTCCGGTCTCTTCCGCGAGCGCCGAACTGCGTCCATTGTCTATAAGCACGAGATGGAAGTCTGACGGTCCGTTGCCGGGTGTCGCTCCGGTGAAGATAGAGGTGTACGGGTTCATTCGCTCGCCCGTGGAGGAACGCGGGAGCAACTGCATGAAGACCTCGAGGCTCTGCCACGTGGGGAGAATCTTCTCGATTCCGACCACGGAGATCAGGGTCTCGGGCAGCGTGAGACACATGCGACCGTTGCCCTCTGATTCCACGACGACCAGCCCGCCGGTGTCGGCGATAACGAAATTCGCG
>JAJZEN010000116.1 GCA_021828545.1 Actinomycetes bacterium | reverse complement strand
GCAGGCGTCGACCATCTTCGCTTTTTCGTCACTGATTGATCTAGCGCTGTTCTACCCCGCGGGCGTCGCCTCGGATCGATGGGGTCGAAAGTTCGTGGCAATCCCTTGTATGGTTGTGCTTTCGGTTGGACATATCCTGGTTCCATTGAGCCACGCGTTCTCAACGTTATTTCTTGTGGCTTTGGTGCTCGGGTTCGGAAATGGTATCGGTTCGGGGATCGTCATGACGCTTGGCGCCGACTTCACGCCGACGGTCGGGCGTTCGTCGTTCTTAGCCGTCTGGCGACTGGTATCGGACGGGGGAACAGCGGCGGGACCCCTTATGGACTCGGGAATTGTCGCCGCGGGCGCCATTGCATTAGCGGGACCTGCGCTCGGCCTGCTTGGCGTGACCTTGGCGATCTTCGTGGCCGTGCACCTCGACGAATCGGCGCCCAAGCGGCAACGAGAACTCCTTGATGGTGAGTGATCGTGCGGCGAATAGCGCGTCCCTTAAGCATCGGGACCCTAAGGATTAGCGGTGGGACAAGGGGGCCGCGTTTGGATTAGGGGCTCGGCAAAGTTCTCGAGCTTCACATCTGGAGAAGGGGACCTTGACGGGTCGAGGTGTCCGAGTTCGCCTCTCATTTTGCCGGAGCGTGAAGTTTGCATCGACGTGTCAACGTGTTCGAAATCTGCTTTCGCGCGAGGATTCGTTCGTCAGTGTCCGTGATGAGCACGTGGTGGTGAACCTCTGCCCTATCCACTCTTGCGTGCGACAAGGTCGCGTCGTGATGGTTGACGTAAAGGAATCTCGAACTGAAACTAGCAGTACCAAGACCAGTTCCCATCGCTCAGACACTCGCGATGAACTCGTCGTTCATAGACTTCGTACCCTCATTAATCGATGATTCGGTGGCATCCTCATAAGGGGGACGTTGTGCGCTGCCGTTAGATTCCGCGTTTCATTTTCCCGCGGCTACGTCTGCGTTCACGTGGTCTGCGAGATGGACGCAGAACTCACGACTGAAGGTCTCAGTCATCGGGTGAACGACGAGAACCAGGTGATTGTCAGGGCTGACCCTCACAGGCAAAAGGAGGAAGTCCCGAAGTAGATATGGCCCAATCACGAGCCACGTGACGCGACCGGAGGTCGCGAGTGTCAATCTCCTCGCCTTTACTTCTGCGAATCGACAGTAGATTCCTCTCTGGTCAACGAGGTGGTTCACGCGGGGTACGCTTCGTTGACGAGCTCCGTCGGAACTCAGTCCAGCGAACGGATGAGATGCGTGGATCTTGGACAGCCGAGTCCTTGACGTCAGCCCGCCGTGACCTCGACGCGAGCGTCGAAAGAGTCCGCCGCCGAGAAGATCATGCCCGAGGTCTTGAACATAGCTCCATCGAAGTCGATGAAGAAACCCTCGACTCCCTCGATGGTCTCAAGAAGGTAAAGGACCTCCTTCCCTCCTACGGCGAGGGCGGTGGCCAGCGCGTCGGAGATGGCGAGTCGACCACCGACAACGGTGGCGGAGATCGCTGCGACGTCGCCGCCCAACGGATTAATTAAGTGGTTCCCGCGTTCATAGACGCCCGATGTCGCGACGCACGTAGTCGTCGAGACAACCGCGCACAGTGCGTCTGGTTCCCACGGGTGGCGAATTCCCACCCGGTACGTTTCTCCGGGAAGAACACAGATGTCACCGCCGGCGTTTACGAGACCGGCGCAGATTCCTGAATCACTTAGAATCGACAGTGCTCGTTCTGCCGCCCATCCTTTGACGAGTCCGGTAGGGTCGAAGCCACCGGGCATTTTCCACGGGTCGAAGAACCCCCCCGAGAGTTGGCAGGCGTGGGCGCTGAGTTCGTATACCTGATCCATCAAGGTCGAAGTGTGATCAATCTCACGGGCCCTGAGTCGAGACAACTCACTCTCTGGCTTCCACGTGCTGAAGCGATCGTCAATGCGGTGAAGTTCGGCACACGCTTCGCGAAGTGCTCCGGCAACCTGCTCGCTCGTGAGACTGTCGGGATCAACGAGGAAGGACACCACAGTTCCCATGACCGCTTCTGAGGCGGAGATCATTTGAAGTGAAGTTTGTCGAGCGCGCTCTGGATCGAGTAGGCGTAGGCCTCACTGGTGTACGTGGCACCGGACAGCGCGTTGATTCTCGTTCCCTGCGCCTGCAATACTTCGGTCTTGAGAATCGGTACGACCTGTGCTTCGAGCTGCTGAGAATAGGATTCCAACGTCTGCAGCGACTCGATGTTCAGTCCCACGATGTGATTATTTACGATGGTAACTTTCACGGCCAGATGCCCATACCCGTAGTTCTCGATGGGACCCACGGCGGTTCCATTCACGTTCGCTGGTGAACCCCCTACGGTCGTAGTCGTGGTCGGGGGGCTGCCGGGTGTGGTCGTGGTCGTGGCGCTTGACCCGGCGGAGCTGGCCTGGGTCACCGGTGAGCTACGACTAGATGGGCTATGCAATGTCACGATACCGACGAAGCCGGCAGCGGTGGCGGTGAGGAGCGTCAGGGGTATCTTGAAAGGGGGTTTCATCTCAGATCCGATACGCCTCTTGGTGAATAGCCTCGTCGGCTACCCCCGCTCGGCGGGCCATCTCCGATGCCTCTCGCACAAAGCCTTCCGGACCACAGACGTAGACGTCTCGCTGGGCGATGTCAGGCACCAGAGTCATGATTGTGTCCAACGAAACCTCGTTCCTTCCACCGATCAACCGGTGAAGAGTACCTTTTCGGTGCCGCACGAGCTTTTCGATCTCGTCACTTAAGACGAGATCCTCTTCGCGGGAGGCGCGCAAGACCACCGCGGGTCGTGACTTGATAGGCAGATCCTCCAAGACCGATCTGACTGCCGTGACTCCGATACCGCCGGCGATGAGGAGTACTTCATTACGACGTTGCGCGGAGGCGGTGAAGGAACCGTACGGGCCCTCGATAGCAACCTTGGTGCCCACCTTGAGGTGCGCCAACTCCTGAGAGAAATTACCGACTCCTTTGGCGGTCAGGCGAATATAGGGTGGTTGGGGAAGAGCGGAGACGGTGAAGGGGTGTGCCTGCCACCACATCCGGGGCGTAAGGAAACGCCACTCGAGAAATTGACCACCCGAGATTGGTAGTCGCTCAAGGTGCCGTCCTTCGAGAATGACCGAAACGACGCCGGCGCTCTCCGCCTTGACTGCCACCACGCTAAGTCGGTGTCGATAAGATCGATAAGTAGGGTAGCCCACACGATAAACGAGCACAAGCGCCGCAGCCAAGAGCCACGCGATCGTCCAGAACTCGCGTGCCAACGGGTGACCCACGAAGGAAGGACCAAGTGCCAATTCGTGGGCGAAGGCCAAAATGAGGGCGGCGTACATCAAGAGGTGGAGGAGCCACCAACTCTCGCGGGGTATTCGCTCACGTAGTTGGCGCAGGGATATCACGCCGATTCCCACCATGATGCCCAGTGCGATTGTCGCCGTCACCATGCTGGGGAAGGTGTTAATGATGACCCCCGCCTCGCCCAACACGCCCTTCTTGGCCGCTTCGGCGTATGCGAGTGTAAGGAAGACGGCGTGGGCCGAGATAAGGACAATGGGCCAAGGTGCCAGACGCTTGTGCCAATGAATGACGCCAACCTGTCCGAGTACTCGTTCTAGAATTGGAGCACGGCTCGCGAGCACTACCATCAGTAGGGCGAGGTACGTCCCAGCCATGCCAGTCGTTGAACCTATAAACATGGCCAATCCGCCACGGAGGTGCAACTCGCTGAGGGTGCCGTCGACAATGGGCAGACCCAGGACCAGGCCCATTCCTAGCCCGCCCGCCACGACGGTGGAGAAGAACAAGGGAAGGTTAGGCCTCGGGGCCACCGTCTGGCGCAAAGCACCGGATCGACGTTTTGAACCTCTTGGAACTAACTCGGGATTGAATAGGTCAGTATCCATTCAGGACTCCGGTCAAATGCACGCTATACGGGACCACCGGATAAGGATATCTATCGACTCCATTATCATAGATCAAACTTCATAACTTCTTAGGTTGCTCCGAACGTGAATGGTATCGAAGCGTAAGAAACCTGGGCTACTGGATGCACCGTGTTGGATTGCGGTCGTCCATCATTTAATATCTCCCCGCAAGAAATTATGGGGAAGAAGAACGTCGTTGATTGACGTCAGCGGTCGATGCGTCTCCCCCGCAACCAAGATTGACGAAGGGTGCGGCAGTGCACCCGTGCATCGCTGACTGCGACGCGCTGATGAGGACGCGACCTCGGGTTGATGCTTCGTCGGGGGTCAGCCATTGCACGACGATTTGATATTCATATCATGCCGCGGCGGCGAGAGAATATCTTTTCAACTCGTGAGAATTGCGACCGTTGGGAACCTCACAGCACACATGGTGCCCCCCGAATTTCAATCCCGGCACCTA
>JAJZEN010000135.1:1919-4595 GCA_021828545.1 Actinomycetes bacterium | reverse complement strand
ACCAGATGGTGTTCGCACAGGGAGATGAAGGCGATATCACGGACCATCACGATTTCGTCGTGCCCCTCCTCGAAGGTCACCTTCAAGTGTTCCCCGGGGTCGGTGTCGAAACCCTCGAAGAGTTCGGCGTACATGTCGGCCACGCGACGCGGGGTCTCGCGCAGCCCCGCGCGGTCGGGGTCTTCGCCAATGGCGGCGAGGAGTTCGCGGATCAGTTCCTCGACCCGTTCCCGGTCGACCACGGCTAGGCCTCGCCGGTGAAGGTGTAGATGGCGTCGAGGTTACGGTACGTCTCGTGAACGTCGAGCCCGTACCCCACGACGAAATCCGCCGGGATGGTGAAGCCGACGTATTTGAGCGACTGCTCCACGCGCTGTTCGCCCTCCTTGAGCAGTAGTGCACACACCTCGAGGCTGCGCGGGTTGCGCGCGCCGAGGTACTGACGCAGGTAGTTCAGCGTCAGACCCGAGTCGACGACGTCCTCGACGATCACCACGTCACGACGGTCGAGGTCCACGTCGAGGTCCTTGACGATGCGCACCACCCCGCTGGTCTTGGTCGCCGCACCGTAGGAGGAGACCGCCATGAAATCGATCTCCACGGGCAGTTCGATGGCGCGCATCAGGTCCGCCATGAAATTGACCGCACCCTTTAGCACGCACACTAAGAGGGGCGGTCGTCCGGCGTAGTCCGCGGTGATCTCACGTCCGAGTTCACTGACGCGGTCGGCGATCTCCTTCGCGGAGACCACCACCTCGCCGAGGTGATGTTGCGCCCAGTGGGCCGTGACATCATCGCGAGAAAAGGAACTCATGCTCCGACAGCGTAGTGGAGCGCCTCAGTCCAGGGTGAGGCGCTGCGCGCGGCGTGACAACCGTCGGCCGCCGCTCAGCTCACAGGCCGACACCTCGCCACGCACCACGCGCAGCACCCGTTCGATCTCCTCGAGCGACGGCGGGTAGGTCTCGCCCTCGGACGTCGCGGTGGCCAGACGAAGTCGCAACCACCGGGTGAGTCGCGCTCGCGGCCACGTGCTCAGGACGCGACAATCGGCCTCGCCCAGGGACACCTCGTGGTCCGCCCCCGCCACGTCCTCGAGCCAGACGCCGACGTCGAAGAGGACCCCCGCCTGGCGAACCAGCAACGGCACGACGTCGCGTCCGGCGACGTCGTTCATGACCGGTACGAGGTCGTGTCGAACCCGATTACGTCGAAAGAGCGGCGACGCGTTCGTCTCATCGACGCGCGCGACGAGCCCCGACGCGGCCACGAAATCGTGCAGGGTGCGTCGACGAAGACCCCGTAATGGCTTGGTGACGTCGCCCACCATCGGACTGAGCCCCTCGAGGCCCGCTCCGCGCAGCATATTGAGCAGTACGGTCTCGGCGACATCGTCCATCGTGTGGCCCGTCAACGCTCCCTTGGGCAGCGCGCGTCGGCGCGCGGCGCGCGCGCGCGCCTCGAAGTTCGCCCCCGTCGACACGGGCACGTCGTGCACGATGCACTCCACTCCCCCGCGACGCGCGACCTGCACGACGAAGTGCGCATCGTCAGTACTCGTCGCGCGCGCGTGGTGATCGACGTGATGCACCGTCACCCGCAACCCCGCGTCCTGGGCCAGAAGCAACAGACCGAGGGAATCAGGCCCACCCGACACCGCCAGGGTGACCGGTGTACCCGGCGCGGGAAAATCGCAGTCGTCGAGGAGACTCACGCAGTCAGGTTAGGCACTCGCGCGCCGCGATCGGGTGACGAGGGTGACGAGTCGAGCGAGCACGAACAGGCCCGCGCTCGTCACCCCGACAAAGAATCCCACCGGCAGATCGGTCTGAAACGACGCCGCGATTGACGTCCACACCGTCGCCACCGCCAGACCCATGGACAGCATCAGGGCCCGCCAGGGTCGACGCGTGAGCAGTCGGGCCGCCGCCGGTGGTCCGACGCTCAACGAGAAGCACAGGAGCGCGCCGACCACCGGTACCGTGAGCGCCGCCCCGATCGCCACGACGAGCATGAAACCAATCTCGAGCACGGCGGCGTTCAGCCCCCGCGCGCGCGCCAGGTCGGGCGCGGCGGCGTCGAAGAGCAAGGGTCGCGCCATCGTGGCCAGTGCGAGGGCGCAGCCCAGACCCAACACCGCGACCGGCGCGATTGTCGACGTGCTCACGCCCAGGATCTCGCCGAAGAGCAAGGCGTCGACCTGGGGCTCGTAGGCCGCGCTCAACGACAAGAACGCCGCGCCGAGCGCGAGCATGCTCACCAGCGCCATGGCGGTCGCCACGTCACTACGTCGACCGCGCGACGCGCCAATCCCTAGCGCCGCCAGTACCGCGAAGAGCACCAGACCCCCGAGTGGGGCCACGCCCACCAGCGTCGCGCCCGCGGCACCAGCGAACGCGCCGTTGGGGATGGCGTGGGCCGCGAAGGATGAACCGCGCAGCACCACGAAGAATCCCGTCGCCCCGGCGAGCAGCGCGACGATCGTGCCGATAATCCAGGCGGTGGTCATGAAACTCGCGAACACTACGTCCTCCGACGGCGCGACGCGCCCCGACCAAACAGACTGACCCCGACGGATTCCACCACGATGACTGCGACGACGCAGAAACTGACCGGGAGTGCGCGCCGCGATGGCCACCAGTAGTAGCTGTCGTAGGAGGCCAGGATCCCGAGCAG
>JAJZEN010000135.1:0-1909 GCA_021828545.1 Actinomycetes bacterium | reverse complement strand
AACGACGCCGAGGGCGGCGGCCAGGAGAAACGTCGTACTGAGACGACGCCCGAGGCGTAGCGCCGCGGCCGGCGGTCCGATCAGGAGGGCCGTCGAGAGGACCGATCCGATCACGATCGCCGACAACCCCACGGTCAAGGCCATCACCAGGGTGAAACCGAGCGCCAGACGACCAACGGCGACGCCGCGCGCCGCGGCCGCGTCCGCGCTCAACGAGGCCAAGAGCAGGGGTCGGCCCATGGCCACGAGCGAGAGCACCACGACGGCGCTCACGAGGACGACGGCCAGCAACGTGGTGGGCGACACGCTAAAGAGTGAGCCGAAGAGGATCGACTGCGTGGCGCCGGTGCTCGACGAGTTCAGAGTCACGAGGTACAAGAACAGCGCCGACAGTCCCGTCGCGGCCCCCAGCACCACACCAGTGGCGATGTCGCGCTGTCGCACGCGCTGCGCCCCCACGGCGTGCATTGCCCCGGCCCCTAGTAGCGCCCCGACGACGAAACCCGCCAGGGGAGCGATACCGAACACGTCCGCGCCCGCGCCGCCGGCGGTCGCCACGTCGGCGAGCGCGTGACCGGCGAAGGACTGGCTCCGCACCACCGTGAAGAGGCCCACCAGCGCCGAGACGCCCGCGACGATGACCCCGACACTCGCGCCCGTGCGCACCGCGGCGTTCGACCACAGTCCGGGTTCGAAGAGCCAGTGCACCTAGTCCACCACGAGATCGGGGTGCTCGTCCACCGGCTCGTCACGAGCGTCGCGGGTCATCACGAGAACCCGTCCGTGCACCCGCACCACGTCGACGTGGTGTCCGTAGAGCCGACTCAAGACGTCGGGACGCACCACCTCGTCAGTGGGCCCACTCGCGACGCGGGCGTTGGCGATGTAGATCACGCGGTCCATCACGCGAAGTAGCGAGTTGATGTCGTGCGCCGAGAGGAGGACGGCCACGTGTTGGCGGTCGCGCACTCGCGCCAGTAGTTCCACGACGTCGGAGGTGGCACCGGGATCCAGGTTCGCCAGCGGCTCGTCGAGCAGCAGCATCTCGGGTCGGCTCACGAGGGCGTGGGCCATCAAGACCCGCTGGAGTTCACCCCCCGAGAGAGCGCCGATGCGACGTTGCGCCAGCGCGGTGGCCTCGACCGCGTCGAGCATCTCCTCGACGCGCTCCCAGGTGTCAGCGCGACGGCGACGAAGTCCGTAGCGGTGACCATCGACACCCAGGGCCACGAAATCTCGAACGCGTAGTGGTACGTCCACGTCGAGAGCGACCTTTTGGGGCACGTAACCCACCCGGCGTTGCTCACGCGCGTCCCCGGGCCAGCGAACCTGCCCGGCGCGTGGTGTGAGCAGTCCGAGCAGGACGCGGAGCAACGTCGTCTTCCCCGCGCCGTTGGCGCCAATGAGACCAGTGAACTCCCCCGCGTCGACGTGGAACGTGACGTCGCTCAAGACACGACGCCCCCCGAGCTCCACGTCCACCCCGCGAACGTCGACGATCGTGGAGGTGGGACTCACGCGATACGTCCAGTCGAGATTCCGTGCGCCAACGCGTCGTTGATTGCGGCGATCTCGGCGAGCATCCACGTCTGGACGTGCAGTCCAGTGGGCATCGTCTCGTACACCGCGACTCGGGGCACGTGGGCCGCGGCGGCCAGGCGACCCAGCGCCGCCGTCACGGGAGTGGACACCTGAGCGTTAAAGCACAGGGCCCGCACCTGGTGATGCACTAAGAGATTCTGCTGGGTGACCACGTCCTCGGGCGAAGGATCGACACCGTTCATCACGTCGGCCTGGAAGCGGAACGGCGTCCGATTGTCCAACCCCATGGCCGTCAGGAGATAGTCGGCCACTGGTTCGGTCGTGGCGACCGAGTCTCGCGAATCACGTTGACGCGCGAGGGCGATCT
>JAJZEN010000167.1 GCA_021828545.1 Actinomycetes bacterium | reverse complement strand
AGGACATGATTAAATCCGGGGGAGAGTGGATCAGCTCGGTGGAGCTCGAATCCACCGTCATGGGCCACGACGGGGTCTACGAGGCCGCGGTGATAGCGGTCGCCGACGACCGCTGGCAGGAGCGCCCCCTCTGCGTGGTCGTGCGCGCACCGGACTCGCACGTCAGCCCCGAGGAACTGCGCGACTATTTGAGCCATTTCGTCGCCAAGTGGTGGCTTCCCGATCACTGGAGTTTCGTCGACGCCCTACCCAAGACCAGTGTCGGCAAGTTCGACAAGCGGCAGTTACGACGCCTGTACGCCGATGGCGACCTCGAGGTCACGACCCTATGAGCGAACCACTCGCGGCGCTGGCCGACGACGTGAGCGCGCTCGAACGTCGGGTCGCCGACGCGATCTTCGACGCCGTACGCGCCCAGTTACGCGACGACGACGCAGACGAGGCACGCGAACTCGAGAAACGACTGGCCAAAGTCCGTCGCAGCCTTCAAAAGGCCGAGGGTCTTCTTCGCGGCTACGAACGCGACTGACCGGCCCAGCCGTTGACGTGATTGATGACGCGCCGTAGGGTCGCGTAGCTTCGCCCATTGAAGTCGAAACTGAGGGTCAGGGCTCCGTCGTCGTCGGAGAATCTCATACCGAGCGCGTCGAAGGAATCCATCACCGCGTTCATCTCGTGGTCGGTCGGCCCATGGCGTACGCTGACGATGGCCCGACCATTGCTCACCGTACTGGCGACATAATTGGCGTAGAAGCCGGTGATCTCCTCGAGAGCATCGATGACGTTATCGCACAGGAAGTACGAGACCTCGTCCCCCCGGTTCAGGTAACCGTCAGCGATGACGTGTTCGTCCATGAAGGAGAGCCACGCCGACCAGAATGTGCCTCCGGGTTCGTCGATGAGGACCACCGGTACCGGATCCGTCTTGCCCGTGTGCAGCAAGGTCAGGATCTCGAAGAGTTCATCCATCGTGCCCACGCCTCCAGGAAACGCCACGAAGGCGTGCGAGGAACGCGTCATGATCACCTTGCGCGTGAAGAAGTACGACGTCGCGATATGGCGACTCTCGACGTCGACGAAGGCGTTGGTCCCGTGCTCAAACGGCAGTTCAATGTTGACCCCGATTGCCGCTTCGCGCCCCGCGCCCCGCGAGGAGGCCTCCATAATCCCAGGGCCCGCCCCGGTCACCGTCATCCACCCCCGCGCGGCGAGTTCCGCGCTCAACGCCGACGCCAGCGAATAGAGCGCCGAGTCGGGCGCGGTGCGTGCCGAACCAAAGACCGTGGCCTTGCGGGAATCTCGCCACCGTTCAAAGAGTTGCGATCCGTCGAGCAATTCCCCTAGGGCCGTCACCGCACCGTGCAGGTCTCCCAAGTCGCTCTCGTACTGTGCGAGGGAGAGCGCCCGCGACACCAAAGATCGTATTGCCGCGACGCGTTCGGGCGACGAGACGCTGTCGGCCGTGGCTTCGTCGACGAAGCGCTCCACCGCATCGGGCGTCACGCCATCGCCTGGTACAACGTCGTGCGCTGGTGCAGCGGACGTCCGAGCGGCGCCACCAGGTCGTGGAGCATCTCGACGTCCATCACCTGTCCGTGCACGGCGCCCGCCGCGCGAGAGATGTTCTCGTCCATCAACGTGCCGCCCACGTCGTTCGCACCGGCCTGGAGGATCCGCCGCGACCCCTCGACGCCCATCTTGACCCAACTCACCTGAATGTTGTTGATCTTGGTCGCGTAGTGCAGTCGCGCGACCGCGTGCATCAACAACGCCTCTCGGAACGTGGGGCCCTTGCGCGACTTGCCCCGCAAGAAGAGCGGCGTGGCCATGTGTACGAACGGCAGGGGCACAAATTCGGTGAAGCCGCCGGTCTCGTCCTGTAACTCGAGGGTGCGCACCAAGTGCGTGGCCCACGACGTCGCGCCCTCCACGGCGCCGAACATGATTGTGATGTTCGAGTTGAGTCCCACCGAGTGGGCCGCTCGGTGGACCTCGAGCCACTGGTCGGACGAGAGCTTGTCGGGACAGAGGATCTTGCGCACCTCGTCGTCAAGAATCTCGGCCGCGGTACCGGGCAAAGTACGCAGTCCCGCCGCCTTGAGTCGCGACAGGTACGTGGTGAGTTCCTGGTCGGAGCGTCTCGCCCCTTCAAAGACCTCGAGGGCACTAAAGGCGTGGATGTGGATCGAAGGAGCCCCCGCCTTCACCGCGGCCACCACGTCGATGTAGTACTCCCCGTCGAAATTGGGGTGGATGCCGCCCTGCAGGCACACCTCGGTCGCCCCGCGGTCGTAGGCCTCGCGGACCCGTTCGGTAATCTCCTCGAGCGTCAAGAGGTAGGGATCACCGCGAAGGTTGAGCGAAAGGGGTCCCTTGGAGAACGCGCAGAATCGGCACTTGAAAGTACAGACGTTCGTGTAGTTGATATTACGATTGATGACGAAACTCACCGGTTCGCCCACGAGCGTACGTCGTACCTGGTCGGCCAGCTCGACAATCTCGGTCACGTCGCCATCGCGAGCCTCAAAGAGCGTGACCAGTTCGGCGTGCTCGAAGCGATATCCGGGCTCGTAGCGCCGAAGAATGCGGGACACCGCACTCGTGCGGGCGCGTTGAAGGCTGGGCGGGGGAGGCGACACTTCGGCACCCGAGTACCAGTCGTCGTGACGCGCCAGGCCGCTCGCGTCACTCTGAGCGAGCACGTGGGGTCGCACGGCGTCGTCGAGAAAACCCGGCGTCGCGATGTGCTGAGGGTAGACGGTCAGGCGTGCGGCGAGGACGAAACCCAGTTCGTCGCACTCGCGACGCAACGTGTCGATGGCCGGCCACGCACGCTCGGGATTGACGTGGTCCTTCGTGACTGGCGAGATGCCGCCGAAGTCGTCGATACCGTAGGCCAGCAACTTCGTAGGGTCGTCACTCAGGTTGGGCGGCGCCTGGAGGTGAATATCGTCAGGGAGCAGAAGTCGCGCCACCGCGATGGTCCAAAAGAACTCCTCGTCAGAGGCCGGGGGGGCATCGGCCATCGCCGTGCGCGCCTTGGGCAAGAAGTTCTGGATGATCACCTCTTGTACGTGACCGTGACGCAGGTGACTGTCGGTGATGGCGCACAACGTCGCGATCCGCTCGCGTCGCGTCTCGCCAATGCCCACCAAGACACCCGTGGTGAAGGGGATGCGTAGTTCACCCGCCATCTCGAGCGTCGCGAGTCGGCGCGCCGGATCCTTGTCGGGCGCGAGTCGATGTGCGGGTAGATCGGCGAGACTCTCGATCATCATGCCCTGCGACGGCGCCACAGCACGCAGTTGTCGCAGTTCGAAGTCATAGAGTGCGCCCGCGTTGACGTGGGGCAACAGACCAGTGGACTCAAGGACCATTTGCGCCGCGTTGGCGACGTAATCGACGGTGGAACGATACCCACGCGCGGCCAACCACCGCGCGGCTTCGTCGTAGCGCAGTTCCGGACGTTCACCCAGGGTGAAGAGCGCCTCGGTTACGCCCGCCGCTCGACCCGCCTCGGCAACGGCCATCACCTCGTCGAGGCTCATATACGGTGCGCTGACGCGAGCGGGCGCCTGCGCGAAGGTGCAGTACCCGCAGCGATCACGACACAGTTGGGTGAGCGGGATAAACACCTTGGGCGAATACGTCACCACGTGACCGTGAGCCGCGCGAGCGCGCGTGAACGCGGCGCGAGCGAGCTCCTCAATTGGCATCTCCGCCACTTCGTCGACGCTGGTCACAGAGGAGGGTTTCTTCATTCCCTCGATACTACGAGGCGCATCTCGCCGTTCGCACTACACCCCGCGATAGCCGGCTCACCCCGGCGTCAGCTTGGAGGCGACGAGCGCTAAGAGTTCCTCATAGGACTGGGCGAAGGACGCGACGCCCTCGCGCTCTAACTGCAACGTCACGTCATCGAGCGAGACGGAATCGGGCAAGGCCGCCAGCAGCGCCGCGGCCCACTGCGTGTGCTCGTCTGAGGAGAGCAAGGACGCTGAGAAGTTCCCGTGGTCGAGCGTCGCGGCCAACGTGGCGTCGGGCATTGTGTTCACGGTTTCGTCTGCCACGATCGAATCGACGTAGAGCAGGTCGTCGTACGCGGAATTCTTCGGAGAGGTCGAGGCCCACAGTGGCCGCTGCACCTGGGCGCCGTCGTTCAATAGCGAGATCACGCGTTCGTGGTCCATCCACTGACGATAAAGCTGATAGGCCCCCGCCACCTGGGCGTTCGCGACGCGCCCCCGCAAGGAATCACCCTCGGGCAGCAGTTTGTCCACCGCCGCGTCGACCCGTGACACGAAGAACGACGCCACACTGGCAATCCTTGCGATGTCCTGACCCTGCGCACGCGCGGCCTCGAGCCCGGCGCACCAGGCCTCGATGACGTGACCGTAGCGCTCCAGCGAGAAGATCAGTGTCACGTTGACGTTAATTCCTTCGGCGAGCACCCGCGTAATGGCCGGGAGGCCTTCGATCGTCGCGGGAATCTTGATCATCACGTTGGGTCGCGCCACTTGCGCCCAGAGTTTCTTGGCCGCGGCGATCGTCCCTTCGGTGTCGTGCGCGAGACGCGGCGAGACCTCGAGGGACACGAAGCCGTCGGCGT
>JAJZEN010000097.1 GCA_021828545.1 Actinomycetes bacterium | reverse complement strand
TCCTCGCGCGTCGCCTGGTGATTCTGGCGTCCGAGGACGTGGGCCTCGCCGATTCGCACGCCCTGGTGGTGGCGGAGTCGGCGGCGCGCGCGGTGGAATTCGTCGGCCTACCTGAGGCGCGGCTCATCCTTGCGCACGCGGCGATCTACCTGGCCCTCGCACCCAAGAGTAATTCGGTGACGCGCGCGCTGGGTTCGGTCACCGCGGCCGTACGTGCGAGTGGCGCGCAGGTGCCCGCGCACCTACGTGACGCCCACTACGGCGGCGCACGCGAGGTGGGCTCCGGCGTGGGGTACGTCTACCCCCACGACGTCGAAGGGGCGTGGGTCGATCAACGATACCTGCCCGAGGAGGTGGGCGATGCGACGTTCTTCGACCCGTCTCAGTACGGGGATGAGGCGCAACTAGCCCGGCAGTGGCGCCGGCGCCGGGGGGACGCCGAGACGCCGGAGCCGTCGCCGGTAGAGTGAGTCCCGTGGAAGCCGCCGAACTGCGATCGATATTTCTTACTTATTTCGCTGACAATGGGCACTTGATCGTCCCCTCGGCCAGCCTCATCCCCCACGACCCCAGCCTCTTGTTCACGGTGGCGGGCATGGTGCCCTTCAAGCCGTACTTCTTGCTCGAGGAGACACCGCCGTCTCCTCGAGCAGTCAGTATCCAAAAGTGCTTTCGCGCACCCGATATCGACATCATCGGCACCACCCAACGACACCTGACGTTCTTCGAGATGATGGGGAACTTCTCCTTCGGCGATTACTTCAAGGAGGGCGCCATCCGCTACGCCTGGGGACTGGTCACCGAGGGATTCGGCCTCGACCCCGAACGACTCTGGGTGACGGTGCACCACTCCGACGATCAGGCCGAGGAACTGTGGCGCGACATGATCGGCGTGCGCCCCGAAAGAATTCAACGCCTGGGCGAGGATAACTTCTGGGACATGGGCGAGACCGGCCCCTGCGGCCCCTGCTCGGAGATCTTCTACGACAAGGGGCGATCCTTCGGGGCTGACGGAGGACCCGCCTTCGGCGGCGACGACCGGTTCATCGAGATCTGGAACCTGGTCTTCATGCAATTCGAGAAGGGCCCGGGCGGCTCCATGGTGGACCTGCCCAGACAGAACATCGACACCGGGGCCGGATTCGAGCGCGTCCTGTCGATTTTGAATGGCGTGGAGTCCGTCTTCGCGACGGATCTCTTCACTCCGCTGATCGATACCGCGTCACGCGCCCTCAACGCCCCCTACGGGCGCGACGAGACGACCGACGTGGCCATCCGACGTATCGCCGAGCACGGACGAGCGATGACCATGTTGGTGGGTGACGGCGTCCTCCCCTCGAACGAGGGGCGTGGTTACGTGTTGCGACGTATCATCCGTCGTGCGATCCTCGCGGCGCGGCGTTCGGGCTCGGACGTGACGCTCGCCGCCGCGTTGGTGGACGCGACCCTGGACAAGATGGGCGAGGCGTACCCCGCACTGCTCAAGGATCGTGACGTCATCGTGTCGATTCTCGAGCGCGAGGAGGCGGGTTTCGCGCGAACGTTGCGCACGGGTCTGTCGCTCCTCGACGACGCCCGCCGCGACGTCGAAGGCGCGGGCACCACGATATTCCCGGGAGACATCGCCTTTCGACTTCACGATACGCACGGATTCCCCATCGAACTGACCAGCGAGATCGTGGCCGAAGGGGGCCTCGAGGTGGATCGCGCGGCCTTCGACGCGGCTATGACCGCGCAACGCCAACGCGCCCGAGCATCGTCCAAGGCCCTGCACCTGGCCGACGACGCACAGTACCGTGAGCTCATCGAGCGCCACGGCACCACGGAATTTGTGGGGCGCGACGTGTCGCGCTACAGCCTCGAGACCACCGTCCTGGCCATCCTCGCGGGCGAGGACGGCACGAGCGAACTGTTTCTCGAATCGACCCCGTTCTACGCCGAATCCGGTGGCCAGGTGGGTGACGTGGGTACTTTCGTGACCGAGTCGGGACGCTTCGAGGTGCTCGATACCCAGAACGTCGCGGGGGGCCTCTTCGCGCACCGTGGTCGGCACACCGGCGAGATCCTGCCCGGGCAAGTGGGCGTGGCGACCATTGATCCGGCGCGACGCGAGGCGACCCGGCGCAACCACACCGCCACGCACTTGCTGCATTCGGCCCTACGCAACGTACTCGGTGACCACGTTCGTCAGCAGGGCTCCTACGTGGGTCCCGAACGGTTGCGCTTTGACTTCGCCCACGGCGCGAGCGTCCACCCGGAGGAAATGAACGAGATCTTGACCATGGTGAACACCGACGTGGTGGCCAATGAACCGGTGGACACTATTCAGACCTCCAAGACCGACGCGGAGAAGATGGGGGCGATCGCCTTCTTCGGTGACAAGTACGGTGACCTGGTTCGCGTCGTGCGCGCGGGTCGACACAGTCTCGAGTTCTGCGGGGGGACCCACGTGGATCGACTCGGCGACATCGGTCAGATCCAGGTGGTCTCGGAGGCGTCCATTGGCTCGAACACCCGTCGAATCGAAGCGCTCAGCGCCATGGGCGCCTTTCGTCGCAGCGCCGAGATGGAGAACTCCCTCTCGGCCGTGGCGACGCTGCTCAAGACGTCCCTCGACGACGTCGTGCCGTCGCTCGAGCGCGTCATGGAACGACAGCGCGACACCGAACGCGAAATCGCCGCGCTGCGCCAATCGCAATTGTCGGTCTTCGCGGAACAGTTGCACACCCAGAGCGACGCCGCGATCCTCGTCGCGCGCGTCGACGGCTACGGGGGTGATCAGTTGCGCGCGCTCGCCCAGGACCTGCAGCGTCGCGGTCGCCGGGCGGTGGTGCTCGCCGGCGTCAACGACGACAAGGTGTCCATCGCGGTGGCCAGCGACGAGACGCTCAACGCTCAGAGCGTCGTCAAGAAGCTCGCCCATCTAGTGGGTGGTGGGGGTGGGGGCTCGCCTCGCCTGGCGCTGGCGGGGGGCCGTGACCCCCAAGGGATCGACCGTGTGCTGATTGCGGCTGCGGCGCTCTAGGTCCTCATGGTGCGTCTTCTAGGGATCGATCCCGGTACCCAGCGTTGTGGCGTCGCCATCAGCGACTCCGGCGAGACCATGGCGTTCCCGCGCGAGGCGCTGCGTTACGACGACGCCTTCGTCACGGCCGTGACGCGTCTGGTCGAAGAGGAGTCGGTGGCCTTGATCGTCCTGGGACGTCCGGTATCGCTGGCGGGGACGATCACCGCGAGTACGCGCTTCGCCGATGAGATGTTCGACCAACTTCGTGTCGCCCTGACCGTGCCCGTCGTGCAACACGACGAGCGACTGAGTACCGCCGCCGCGCAACGCGCTTTGTCGGCGGCGGGGGTGAGGGCCAGGGATCATCGCCGCCGCATCGATTCCGCGGCCGCGGTGGTGATGCTGCAACATTTCCTGGACAGTGGTCATGCTCGCTAGTGCACTACGTAGGATCATGGCGGGGACGCTCACCCTCGTGGTGGTGATGGTTGTCTGGTTCGTGCTGCAAGTGTTTCCACCCGGGGGCTCGGGTCGCGAGGTCGTCTTCACGGTGCGCCCGGGCGATTCGATTTCCACCATCGCGACCGAGATGCACCGGGCGGGCATCTTGAGCTCACCCTTCGCCTTTCGCGTGGAGAGTTTCGTGCAGGGCACGCCGCTGGTGCAGCCCGGGGCCTACGAAATCCGCCAGGGTGAGAGTTTCCCTTCGATCGTCACCACACTCAACGGTGGGCCCAACGTTCCCCAGGTCGACGTCACGCCGGGACTGACGCTGAACGAGATCGTCGCGACCTTGGCGTTTCGGTTGGGCAACCCCTGGGCTGACGCATTCCGGTCGGACGAGACCCTCGCCGCCGCGACGAACGCCTACGCCCCCCACGGCACCCTCGAGGGACTGATCGGCCCCGGGCTCTACCTGATCATGCCCGGCGAGACCCCCGCACAGTTGGTCGCGGCGATGCAGGCCGCGTTCACTAAGGAGGCCGACGCCGTGGGACTGAGCGCGTCGAGCAGCGTCGAGGGGCTCAACGCCTATCAATTGGTCACCGCGGCGTCCATCGTCGAGAAGGAGGGGTACTACCCCAAGAACATGCCCAAGGTGGCCCGCGTGATCTACAACCGTCTGGCCCGCTCGATGCCGTTGCAGATGGACTCCACCATTCTCTACGCGCTGCGTCGTGACGGGGGAGCGGTCACTCCCGCCATGCTGCAACTGCCGTCGCCGTACAACACGTACCTCAATTCGGGCCTCACGCCGACGCCAATCTGCGTGGTCTCGCCCCAGGCGCTCTCGGCGGTGCTGCACGCCCCCGTCGGCCCGTGGTTGTACTTTGTCCTCGTGGACAAGGCTGGCGACATGAAATTCTCGACGACCTTCGCCCAACAGCTAGCCAACGAGGCCGTCGCCGCCAAGGCGGGAGTCTGATGCAGTGGCGACTAGGGGTCGCGGGATCGCCCATAGCGCACTCGCTCTCGCCGCACTTGCACGCGCGAGGGTTGGAACTGGCGGGACTGCGGGGGAGTTCGCGGCGATTGGAACTCGACTCGTCAGCGGCCGCGGCGCTGCGCGACGTGATGGGCCGCGACTTCGACGCACTATCGATCACCATGCCGCTCAAGGCTCCCGCGGCGCTCCTGTGCGACGAACTCGACGACCGCGCCCGCGCACTCGGCGTAGTCAATTCCCTCCTGTGGCGCGACGAGCGACTTCTGGGCGCGGCCACCGACGGACCCGGCTTCGTTGACTCGCTCGCCGGGGAATTCGGGGTCGACGTCGAGAACACCTACGTGGTGGTCCTCGGGTCGGGAGCCGCGGCCGCCGCCATCGTCGATACCCTCGTCCACGAGGGAGTTCATACGATTTGCGTCCTCGGTCGTAATGTGGAACGCGTGGCACAACTCGTCAGTGGTTATACGAACGTACTTGATCGTGCCGTGCTCTATCGGCCGGTGGACCTCATCGTCAACACCACACCGTCGACCGATCGAACCCGTGACGCCGCGGTGACCCAGGGAGTCGCACGCGACACCATCGCCGTCGATATCACCTACGAGCCGCGTCGTTCTGCCTGGCTGAGCCTGCACGCCGAGTTGGGGTGTCGACACGCCAACGGACTGGCCATGCTGGCCTATCAGGCGGCACGCCAGATGAATTGGTGGTGGGGGACGAGCTTGCGCGGCGCAGACTTACTCGAGGCCCTGTCGTGACCGACACCCTCAACGCCCGCGCGGTGTCGCTGCACCGGCCCAGTTCGCACATTGATTACGGCTTGGCGGCGGCCATGGTCGTGCTCGGCGTATTCGGCGACTTCATGGCCTATAGCGCTTCACGCACCGCACTCGTCGATGCGGGCGTCAACCCTCACTACTACATGGAGCGTCAGGGTTTCTTCGTGATCCTGGGGGTCATCGCGATGACCATCGTCGCCCACATCGACTACCGACGCCTCGAGGTGCTGGCGACGCCGCTGTACGTCTGTTCGTTCTTCGCGTTGGCCGGCGTCTTCGTCGTGGGCAAGAGTTCTCTCGGTGCCCAGCGCTGGTACAACCTGGGCTTCGTGCAGATCCAGCCGAGCGAGTTCACCGTACTGTTCATTATCTTGGCGGTGGCGACGTTCTGCGATCGCCGCAGCGAGGGATTGCGGATGTACGACGTGGTTCGCCTCTTGGTGATGGCGGTCGCCCCCCTGGGCCTGATTGTGCTCCAACCCGACCTCGGGACCGCGATCATCCTGGTGTTAGTGGTGGCCGGCATGATGGTCGTCGCGGGCGTCCCCCCGCGATTCATGACGTTCTTGTCCATCGCGGGCTCGGCGGGCTTGGCGGCCGCGGTCTACCTCGATCTGCTCAAGAAGTACCAGGTTGACCGGTTCGTCTCGTTCTTGAATCAGAATTCCACCAATGCCGCCATCGCGCCCCTGCTCTACGAGGTGCACAACGCCAAGAGTGCCATCGGAGCGGGCGGCATTTGGGGAGCGGGGCTCTTCAAGGGTCTCCAGACGGTCCTGGGATTCGTCCCCGAGCAGCGCACTGACTTCATCTTCACCGCGATTGGCGAGCAATTGGGATTCGTCGGGTCGACGTCGGTGATTGCGCTGCTCGCGTTCATCGGGTGGCGCATGTGGGTCATTGGCCGCCACTCCAAGGACATGATGGGCCGTCTCTTGTGCATCGGCATCTTCATCTTCTTCTCCTTTAGTTGCTTTGAGAACATCGGAATGACGATGGGCATCATGCCGGTGACGGGCATTCCCCTGCCACTGCTGAGTTACGGGGGCTCGTCGGCGGTGGTCTTTTACATCGCCGGAGGCCTGATGCTCTCGGTGTCGCGACGTCAGGGGAACTGACGATGAGCGAGGAGCACTCGACGCCGGTCGACTTTCGCGTCGCGCAGGTGACTCACGTTTTACACGACTACGGTCTCGCCACGTCGGCGGTGGTCTTACGAGAAGTCGAGGGCGCACGCCGCGAGATCTCCATCCCGGTGGCGCTACCCGACGCGACTACGATCTACCAAGCCTGGCATCACTTGGTGGGACGTCGCCCTACTAGCAATGAATTGATGGCGTTGGTACTTCAAGAGGTTCACGCGGACGTCATCGCTTCGCGTATTGTGCGCATTGATGCGGGAATCTACTTCGCCGAATTGGACCTCATGACGACGCGTGGACGCCGGGTGTTCGATTGCCGTCCGAGTGACGCCATCGCCGTTGCGCTGCGTCAACCGGTGCCCGCTCCACTACTCATCGCTGAGGACGTCCTAGCGCTCGACTAGTCGAAAGTAATCGCGACTACCTCGCCGCCGCGACGCTCGAGGTTGTTTTCGTGCGATATCCGTAAGAGCAGCGCCACGATGAGGTAATTGGCGAACAACGAGCTTCCCCCGTAGGCCATGAAGGGCAACGTGATACCGGTGAAGGGCACGATTCGCACCACCCCCGCCATGATGAAGAAGGCCTGGAGTCCCAGGGTGGCGGTGAGTCCGGCCGCCGTCAGGCGCACGAAATCCGAGTGCGAGCGCTGCGCGATGCGAAAGCCCTCGCCGACGAAGCTCACGTAGAGGCTCAGGATCAAGATCACGCCGATGAACCCCAATTCCTCGCCCAGGGAAGCGAAGATCATGTCCGACGAGATGTCGGGGATATTTCCCGATTGGCCCAAGCCCAACCCCGTACCGAAAATCCCGCCCGCGGCCAGTGAGAACTGGGCGTAGGCAATCTGCGACGAGCCGTGGGCGAAGTTGTAGTTCCACGGGTCGAGCATCAATGAGATCCGCTGGTGGACTTGCGTGAAGAGTTTCTCGGCGACGAAACCACCCACGCCCAGGGTCGCCGCACCCAGAAAGATGTAGCTCTTGAGCCCCGTGGTGACCCACAGTAGGGCGAAGAAGAGTACGAAAAGCAGCATGGCGAAACCGATATCGTTTTCGCCGGCGAGAATCATCAGCGCCGCGCCCCAGGCGACGAGAATGGGGACCAGGATCTTCGGGGGCACGATGAGGAAGCGCCCCAGACGTTGCGTGGGAGTCGAGAGAAGTTCCCGATTCGCCGCGAAGTACGACGCGAAGAAGAAGACCAGGAGAATCTTGGCGATCTCGATGGGTTGGAAGGTCAACGGACCCAGGCCCACCCAGAGCCGCGCGCCATTGATGTCCTTGCCGAAATGCGGGGTCAGGGGCGACACCATCAGCGCCATCGCCACCGTCAGTGTCACGTAACGGTACCGGTCGAGGTCGCGCACGGACTTGACGAGTTTGAGTGTCACCGCGACAATGACGCCGCTGACGACGAACCACAACGCCTGAAATCCGGCCTCCTTCGAACTCCAGCGTGCAATCTCGACGTAGCCAATTCCGTTGAGCAACGTCGCGATGGGCAACAGCACTTGCGAGGCGTAGGGCGCGTAGCGGCGGATCGAGAAATGCACGGCGAGCGAGACGATGATGAGCACGCCCAGGAAATAGTCGAGGCGAGTGGGTAGGGCTCCTTTCGTCGCCAGGGACATCAGCACGTAAAAAGCACTGACGATGACCCAGACGATGACAAGCAGTCCGAATTCCGTGGCGCGCGAGCGCGACGCCGTCGGGACGACGGGCGCGGGGGTGATGATCGCCTCACTGCGGGGGTATCGCGCCACGAAGCCACAGTAGTCGTAGCATTGAAGTAGTTGTTACCCCTCACCAGAAAGCGTCCCACCTCGTGCTTGTCGATCTCTCGTCGTTCGGACCCGAGCGATTCTCGAGTCGAGAATTGTCGCGTCTGGAGTTCGGGGCGCGACTGTTGGACCTCGCCGAGGACAAGAGCCTCGCGATCCTCGAGCGTTGCAAGTTCGTGGCGATCTTCGCTGACATGATTGACGAGTTCTTCCAGGTTCGCGTGGTCAGCCTCGAGGACAAGGTCGCCGCCGGTGTGCAGACCCCCTCGGTCGACGGGGTGCGCCCGCGTCAGCAGTTGGCCGATATTCGCGAACGGGTCTTGTCACTGGTCGAACGACAGGACCGGATAGTGCTCGACGACCTGCTACCCGAGCTCGCGAAGTACGAAATCGCCATCGCCAAGTACGCCGACGTCCACGGCGCCGAGCGCGAGGGACTGGTGGGGTACTTCGAGACCCACGTCTACCCGGTCCTCACTCCACTGGCGGTGGATCCGGGACATCCTTTTCCGATGATCTCGAATCTGTCGCTCAACATCGCCGTGACGGTGTCCGACGAGCACACCGGCGAGGAGCGCAACGCGCGCATCAAGGTACCCAGCTCCCTGCCGCGCTTCTTACGGGTGGACCAGCGCCGATGGGTGCTGCTCGAAGACCTGATCATGTCGAACCTTTCGTCGCTCTTCCCGGGTATGAGCGTCGGACGAGCGGACCTGTTCCGGGTGACGCGCAACGCGGACCTTTCGCTCGAGGAGGACGAGGCCGACGATCTCTTGGTGGCCCTCGAGGTGGAGCTGCGACGGCGGCGCTTCGGCGAAGCGCTGCGTGTCGAAATCCAGAGCGGGATGTCGCCGGACTTCTTGGACCTGCTCGTCGCCCAACTCGATCTCGAGCGTTCCAATGTCTACATCACCGACGCACCGCTGGGACTACACGACTTCTGGAGCCTCTACGGTATCGACCGACCCGACCTCAAGGGGGAGGGATGGTCCCCCCTCACGCCACGACGGTTGCTCGACGGGGACCACGTGGGTGACGTCTTCACCGCGGTACGTGACGGCGACATCTTGTTGCACCATCCCTACGAGTCATTCAGTGACTCGGTGGAATTCTTCATCGCCCAGGCCGCCCGCGATCCCGACGTGGTCGCCATTAAGCAGACCCTGTACCGCACGTCGGGGGATTCCCCCATCGTCGCCTCGCTCATCCACGCCGCCGAACTGGGCAAACAGGTCGTCGCGTTGGTGGAACTCAAGGCCCGTTTCGACGAGGCCGCCAACATCGAGTGGGCCAAGGCGCTCGAGGATTCCGGCGTGCACGTGGTCTACGGCATCGTGGGACTGAAGACCCACTGCAAGGTCGCCCTCGTCGTACGCAACGAGGGCGAGAGCACGACGCGCTACGTGCACATCGCCAGCGGTAACTACAACTCCAAGACTGCGCGCAACTACGAAGATTTCGGTCTACTGACCTGCACCCCCGCCATCACGCGCGACGTGGGTGAGCTCTTCAACTTCTTGACCGGTTTCTCGAAGAACGGCAATTACGACAAGATCGTCGTCAGTCCCTTCTACGTCCGTGAGCGAATGGTTGAACTCATTGGTCGCCAACGTGATCGCGGCACCGCGGGACGCATCTTGATGAAGACCAATGGCCTGACCGACCCCACGGTCATCGACGCCCTCTACGACGCGTCGTGTGCGGGCGTGGAGATTCGCCTCGAAGTACGCACGCTGTGTTGTCTTCGTCCCGGTGTCGCGGGACTCTCGGAGAACATCACCGTCCATAGTCTGGTGGGGGAGTTCTTGGAGCATTCACGCCTCTTCATCTTCGGTCGGCCCAGTGAGAAGGATTTCTCAATCTACATGGGCTCGGCGGACATGATGGAGCGCAATCTGGATCGACGCGTCGAAGTACTCGTCCCCATCGAGACCCCCGCCTTGCAGCAGGAGGTCCTCGAAGCCTTTGACGTCACGTGGCGCGACGACCGATTCACGTGGGTGCTGGGGACCGATCGCCGCTGGCGTCGCCTCCAGGCGGTGAACGACTTCTCCGCGCAGTCCGAGTTCAAGCGTCGGGCGACGCAGCGTTCTCGTTCATTGTCGTTACGTTCTTGAGCGGCGCGCGGCGAAACTGCAAACTCGCGTACGCCACGCCGCCGACGGGGATGGGCAGCCAGAAGTTCACGAGGCGATACGCCAGTACCGCCAGGATTGCCTGGGAGTGGGGGACGCCAAAGCCGACCAACGTCGGTATGAGGACGCCCTCGACCACGCCCAGACCGGCGGGAGTGACGGGAATGGCCGCGAGGACATTCGCCAAGCCGTAGGCCACTAGGAGATCGATCGGGGAGATAACTGTCCCAAAGGACCACACGAACACCCACAGGCACGCCGCGTCGAGTATCCAGTTGAGACCGGCGAAGGTGAAGGCCGTCCACAGGGTGCGACGCGAGTTGACCAGTAGCGTGATGCGATCGGCGACCCGGACGAGTAGTTGGGAGATCTTGTCGGGATTAAGAGCGGGAACGTGCCGGGCGGCCGCGCGCAGCCACGCGTCCGCCCGTCGCTGTCCTCGAGTGATCAAGAAGATTGTGCCGAAGAACGCGAGGAGTAGGAACACACCGGCCAGGGCAGCGAAACCGTAGCCCGGATTGATGCCGTTGAGGGGAATCGAGATCACCAGCGCGATCCAAAAAATGATGTTCAGCACGACTGCCGAACCCGCGCCTTGGGCGGCGAGGCCGAAGGCGCTGGTCTCGCGAGGTACGTCGAGTTCGCTGAAGATCCGATAGGCCAACGCCCCCGAGGGAGCGGCGCCGCCCGGCACCACGTGGCCAATGGCCAGACCGGCCAGATTCACGCGCAGGATGTTGAACCGACTGGGTCCGTAAGGGTACAACACGGCCCGCGTAAGTTCGACGTAGGCGTAGATCGCCGACATCTCCAAGGCCACCGCGAGAATGACCAGGAATGGATTCAGGTGCGCCAACAGCGGCAACGAATGGCGGGCCGAGGCGAATTGTGGGATGACCAAGTATTCAAAAACGAAGACCAGACAACCCGCGCTAAGAATGATGCGAATCTCACGCGGCATCGAAAATCGCCGCTTAGTGGTATCGGTCATAGGAATCTCTCAACGAGTCGGACGGAGCCCCACCCACGCGGCACTTGCCCAGCCAGTCTACGCGACCTCGGTAGAATTCAGTGATGCGTCTCCTCGTGGTACTCCCCACGTACAACGAAGTGCTGAACGTGGCGTCCATGTTGCAGATACTGCGCAACGTGGTGCCCGACGCACACATTCTCGTCGTCGATGACGCGAGTCCCGATAAGACCGCCGACGTCGCCGTCGCCGCGAGTGAGGAGCTCGGCCAGATCCACGTCCTGCGCCGACGAGGAAAGAGTGGCCTCGGCGGCGCGTACCGCGACGGATTCACGTGGGGCCTCGAAGCAGGCTTCGACACGTTCGTGGAAATCGACTGCGATTTCTCCCACGACCCGCACGCACTTCCCGAACTCCTCGCGGCGGCGCAGCGCTACGACGTGGTCATCGGGTCGCGCTACGTCCCCGGCGGACGCATTCCCCAATGGAAGCTCTCGCGACGCGTGCTCTCGCGCGGGGGGAATCGGTACGCCTCGCTGATGCTCGGTCTTCGCGTAGCGGATTCGACCGCGGGCTACCGCGTCTATTCGCGTACCGCCCTGGAGAAGATCGACTACGGGTCGGTGCGCGCGGACGGCTACGGCTTTCAGATCGAGATGACGTACCGCGCGCGGCGAGGCGGCGCCAGCATGATTGAAGTACCGATCTCGTTTCGCGATCGCCAACTCGGTCAATCCAAAATGAGTTCGTCAATCGTCTACGAAGCGTTGTGGTTAGTGACCAAATGGGCGATTCTACGACCAGCGCGTCGCCACCTAAATTCGGTCCAGTAGCACCGACGACAGAACACTGGCGAGTTTGTCGCGCGTCTCCTCACGCTCGGCGATGGGGTCGGACTCGCTGACGATGCCCGCCCCGGCCCAAGCCTCGAAGTCGACACCGTCAACCAGGACACCGCGTATTCCAATCCAGAACTCCCCGTCGCCGCTCTGGTCGATCCAGCCGACGGGACCCGCGTAGTGACCGCGATCGAAGGGCTCGAGACGCTGCAGAAGCTCGTACGCGGGGACCCGGGGAAGTCCGCCGACGGCGGCAGTGGGGTGTAGAAGATTCAGTAGTTCCAGCGCGTCGGGGGCATCGCTGGCGCCGGCGTGGTGCCCGCGAATCCACGTGCCCAGGTGCGCCACCGTGCGTAACGTGACGATCGAGGGCGTGGGGTCGGCGTCGATCTCGTCGTAGAAACGACCGAGCGTCGTAACGACGTCATCGACCAGGACGCCGTGCTCGTGGAGGTTCTTCGCGCTACCCAGGAGCCATGCGTGATAGTCCTGAGGGTCAGCGTCGGACGGGATGGCGATGGTTCCCGCCAGTGGGTGACAGGTGACGTCGCGGCCACGGCGGCGAACGAGGAGTTCGGGGCTGGCGCCGACGAAGCGTCGACCGTCACCGGTGGGCAACCCGTAGATCGTGCACGACGGCTCGCGACCGCGCAAGCGCAACGCGACGGATCCGCCATCGATCGGGTGCTGGACCGTCCCCACGATGGCGCGCGCCAGGACGACCTTGTCGATCTCCTTGTGACGCAGGAGCTCCACCGCCGCGGCAACGTGATGGGCGTACTCCTCGGGTGAGGGGCGATAGGTGACGCTGCAGGCCATCTGGACCTCTTGGAGCGCCAGCGGCTCGTCGTCGAGGAGTGCGCGCCAGTCCGCGGGGTCGTCGCCCCCGGCGTCGGTGATCCAGGTACCCTGCGTCGTCTGGGTAATGACGAAGCGCGGTACGACGAGGCGACTGGGCGCTCCCCGATTGAAGGGCAGGGAACCCATCGCCACGATGCCGCTCCCCGAGGGGCCTTCATCGCCGCGGAGTCGCAAACGGCCGAATTCTCGTTGAACACCGTCGGTGTCGGTCACACCAGTGGGAAGAGTGAGCGTGTGCGCGGCACCACCGAAGCCGACGCGCAGGGTGTCCGGGGAATCGAGCAGCCAACCACTTCGCGCGCCGAGCGTGCGCAGTGGCGATGGGGCGAGCGCGGGGATCTGGCGGCGGGTGAACATCACGAGGACCGGGTCGCGACGAACTGTTGACTCAGACCACCCATCACGCGACGATGGTTGACGGCGCTGAATCCCGCCGCGTTGAGCATCGTGACGATGCACGCGCTGGGCGGGAGGTAGGCGGTGGATCGAGGCAGGTAGTGGTAGGCCGCGCGGTCCGAGACCAACGAGCCAATGAAGGGAACGACGCGGCGAAACCAGAGTCGAAAACCAGCGCGCAGCACACCGTGGTCGGGTTCGGCGACCTCTAGGAGCGACAGGCGTCCTCCCGGACGCACGACGCGCGCCATCTCGTCAAAGGTGAGGGCGAGGTCCGTGAAGTTTCGCAGGGCGTAGCCACAGGTCAGACCGTCGAAACTACCCGTGGGGAACGGCAGTGCCGATGCGTCGGCCTGTACGCGCTCGGGCAAACGACGACCCGCGTGCAGCATGCCGAAGCTGAGGTCCGTCGCGACGGGGCAATGACGCTGTCGCGTCAATTCACGGGTGAGGTCACCCGTGCCCGCCGCCACGTCGAGCACCACGCTATTCGAGGGCAGGTGCAGGTCCGCCACCGCGCGGCGCCGCCAGCGCGCGTCGAGACCGAACGTCATGAGTTTGTTCACCAGTTCGTAGCGTCCGGCGATCGCGTCAAACATTGCGCGTACCGCCCGCGTCTTCTCCTCGCCCGTGGGGAGCGGTTCGTCGATCACGCCGGGTACCACCGATAGAGCACCTGGGCGACGCACGCGGGCTTCTCGCTGTTGCGCAGTTGCATAGTCACGTCGAGACTAATCTGCCACGCGTCGCCCACGGCATCGACACTGCCCACGACCGCCGACAGACGTACTTCTTCGCCCGCGCGTACGGGAGTGATAAATCGCACGCGATTGAGGCCGTAGTTGATGCGGACGCCGGGTTGCTCGACGACGAGGACCTGGTTGAGTAATTCGGGTATCAACGACAAGATCAGGTAACCGTGAGCAATGGCACCCCCAAAGGGGCCGGCCGCGGCGCGCTCCAGGTCGACGTGGATCCATTGGTGGTCGCCGGTAGCGTCAGCGAAGGTGGAGATCATCTCTTGCGTGACCCGAATGAAGGGCGAGTCTCCTAAATCGGTGCCCACGAGTTTCCGGACTTCATCGAGTGAATGAATTTTTGGTGACAAGGCGACCTCCTCCATCACCCTACCGGGCGACGAGACATCGCGGCCTCGCGGCGGGACCTAAACTCCCGAGCATGGTTGACCACACCACCGACGAACGACACCGACAAATTTCCGATGGCTGGATTCGAGCCGGCATCTTCGGGGTCAGCGACGGCCTCGTCACGAACACCTCGTTCATGCTGGGCTTCGCGGGAGCGTCACCCGGCCACAACGTGGTGCGCCTCGCCGGCGTCGCGGCGCTTATCGCGGGTGGATTCTCTATGGGCAGCGGAGAATACCTCTCAATGCGCGCGCAAAAGGAACTCCTCGAATACGAAATCGAGGTGGAACGAAAGTCGATCGCCGATGATCCGGTGGCCGAGCAGAAGGAACTTCGCGAGATGTTCGTCCAGCGCGGCATTGAACCAGAGTTAGCCGAACGATTGTCCGTCGATCTGATGCGCGACCCCGACTTGGCGCTCCAGACCCACACTCGCGAAGAGCTCGGGGTCGACCCGTCGGCCACGGGTTCGCCCTGGGCGGCGGCGCTCTCGTCGTTCGTGGCCTTCACGGTCGGTGCCTTCGTACCCCTCCTGCCCTGGCTGTGGTCGAATTCGGGCAACGAAGTGTGGTGGTCCGTGGGGTTCGCGGCCGTGGCGTCGGCGATGGTGGGGGGGGCGATTGGACTCTTCACCCGTCGTGGCACGCTGAAGTGGGCGCTGCGACAGGTCGTGGTGACGGGGCTGGCCGCAGTGGTCACCTTCGGTGTCGGTCGACTCGTGGGCACGCATTAGGTGCGCGTGAAGCGCAGCAACTGATCCGCTCGTTCGAGGACGAAACCGAAACTGCGATAGAGGCGCTGAGCGCTGACGTTATCGGCGTCGACGAAGAGTACGGCATGGTGTACCCCCCTATGGCGCAAGTAGGCGAGTCCTTGGGCGAGCATCACGCGACCCAGACCCCGACCTTGGAATCGGGGGTCGACGGAGATGACGTAGATCTCGCCGAACCGGTCGGGGTGCAGTTCGTGCACCTTGGTCCAGCACGAGGCCGCGATACGCCCCGCAATCTCCAATATGAGGAAGCCCGACGGATCGAACCAGGGTTCGTGAATGCGGGCCTCCAAGTCGTCAAGTAGCCACGCGCCCTGTTCGGGGTGATCGGCGAAGGCAGCGTTGTTCTGCTCGAGCCAGGCCCCTTCGTCGAAGCCCGACACGAAAGTCCGCAGTATCGCGTCGTCGGGCACCGCGACGTCGAGTGCGGGCAAGTTCAAGGTCAATAGTTGCAGGGTGCGTACGACATTGTCGAGCGAACCGTCGCTGTCGCGAGTCCACCAATCAACAATGGAATACACCTCGAGCGACTGACGCAGGAGCCCCTCGTCGAAGCCCCCACCGCACATCTCCAAAGTGGCGTGATCACGCCCTTGGGCCAGCGCGTATTGGACAATCAGTCCTTCTTCCTGCTTGAACCAGTGCTCGCCGCGCCACCCATGCACCACGATGCGTCGACGGGTCTCATCGAGGGCCTCACGACCCAGGAGCGCTTCGGTGCGGTTGATGAGGTTGAGGACTTCGAGTCGCTGCGGCGCCGTCAGTGCCGAGGTGTGGTGCCACGATTCGTCCATGCTCGAAGGTTAGTGTTTGAGGGCCTAAATTCGTCGAGCGGCTCGGTGGAGCCGACGCAGGAGAGCCCCGATCGTCCGCTCGGCGGCGACCAATTCGCTATAGACGTCGGAGTCCATCAGTGGGCCGTCGCTCTCAACGAGGGCCGTGATACGCGCGGCGAGCTCGCCCAGGGTCGAGGTGATGGTGTTGAGTTCGGTCTGGGTGGTCATGGAGGGGCACTTTCTGGTGGCGCGAGCGGTCCCGTGGACCAATACTGTAATGGTCTATGAACCTGCCCCCTGTCGCGTCGCCGGACGACCCGGTTCGCTGGACGTTGATCACCGCACGCGGGGCGGACGCGCGCTCCTTCCTCCAGGGTCAACTCTCGGCCGACGTGCGCTCAGTGTCACCGGATCACTGCCGCTCCTCGTTGCTGCTCTCCCCGGGGGGTGAGGTCATCACGTCCCTGGAGTGTCGTGGCGTCCCCGGAGATGTCGACGCGATCGACGTCGTGGTGCGCGAAGAGATGGCCGAAGTTGCCGCGAGTGCCCTGCGGCGATTCTTGATGCGCACGCGCTGTGAGCTCACGGTGGCCGGACAGGTCGACGGCCCCTACGCGACGCTGGGCGAACAGGTGGACGCGGGGGAACCTGGTCCGAACGAATTCGCTCGGGCGTTGAGCGCGCATTCCTTTGGCCGGAGTTTCGTTTCGCGCCGGGTGTCCTTCACCAAGGGGTGCTTCACTGGGCAAGAACTCGTGGGTCGTCTCGACGCCCGCGACGCACCGGTGCCCTTTCGCCTGGCGCGCGTCAGTGGTCACGACATTGCGCGCATGAACGACGTGGTGACGTCGGCGGGGCCGAAGGGTGAACGGGCCCGACAAGGTCTCACGACGGTGGTGGGTGAGCGACGTCTCAGGGGGCTCGCCGTGGTGCACCGCACCCTGGGTATGGGAACGACGTTGCTCGACGCCACCGACGTGAGCATCGAGCTCCTCCACGAACCCTCCGACGCGGACAATTAGCCTCTGGGTCAGGAGGTGACGCGTGCGACTCGACGCCGAAGGGCTGTTCATCAAGGTGTCGGGACTCACGTCCGAGGCGGACACGCTCTTCGCCGTTGCCCTAGGCGCGAACGCCGTGGGCTTTGATTTCGGACCGACCCCGCGCCAGATCTCCACGACCCTCGCGCACGATATCGTGCGGCGCCTACCCGCGGGAGTGGCCTCGGTCGGAGTTTTTCACAGTGAGATGCCCGAGCGCATCGTCGAGATCACCAACACCCTGGGTCTGAGTGCGACCCAGGTGGAGGGCACAATGTCCAAGGCGTCGTTGCGTTACGTCGCCGAACGCGTCCACACCGTCATTCGCGCCCTGACGAACCCACGCGAGGCCCACGATTTCGAAGCGGACCTCGGAGTGGACTACCTGCTCGTGCCCGACACGGACTGCCACGATGACATGATCGCCGCACTCGAAGTCATCGATGACCCCGGGTGGTGGCGACCCGTGATCATGTCGGGGCTGGACGAGTCCAGTGTGGTGGGCTTAGTTCAGAATTACGACGTCTGGGGGGTCGACGTACTGTCGGGCATCGAGAACGAACCCGGAGTGAAGGACCCCGTGAGGATGGGCGAATTCATTGCGAACGCGCGCTGGGCCTACGACCACGCGATTATCACTCGACGCGCGTGGTCGTAGAGGTCGGTCGGCGCGCAACTAGGGCTGGTAACGACGAAAGACGACACTCCCGTTGTGGCCACCGAAACCAAAGGAGTTCGACATGATGACGTCGACCTGGGCGGCGCGAGGTTCGCCGATCACCACGTCGAGTCCAATTTCGGGGTCGATCACCGTCGTCCCCGCCGTCGGGGGAATGATCTGATTCATCAGCGTGAGTACCGACACCACGCCTTCGAGCGCACCCGCGGCCGCCAGGGAGTGACCGAGGTGTCCCTTCACCGACGTGACCGGGGGAGTGCGGTCGCCAAAAACTCGCCGCATCGCTCGAGATTCCGCTAAGTCGTTGAGCGGCGTTGACGTCCCGTGCGCGTTGATGTGCGAGACGTCACGTACCGTGAGGAGCGCGTCGGCCAGGGCGATCTCCATACAACGCACCGCACCCGCTCCGAGGGGGTCGGGTGCGGTGATG
>JAJZEN010000040.1 GCA_021828545.1 Actinomycetes bacterium | reverse complement strand
CCGGTGGCGCCGAAGAGGACGAACACGTGGTTGTCTGGTACTTCGAAGTCGTCGTGGATGGATGGGGAATTCACTGGGGGCCTCCAATGGTGATCTGCTGAAGAGTGCCGCCTCGACCGAGGAGGATCTCTGTGACGAGGGACGGGGGGAAAAGGCCGTGCGCGACGACGCCGGGAGTCCCCGCGAGTCGCGCGCTCAGGGCCGCGGGGTCGTCCACCACGCCGAGGTAGTCGGCGAGGACACCGTGATCGGGACTGCGCGGGGCGGCGCGCAACTCACTCGGGTGGAGTCGCCCCAGAGTCGCCGCGACGCCAAAGGCGAGGAGTTCGAGGGGCACGGGTGCGTGCAGGGACTCGACAAATTTGCTGGCGTCGGCGATGACCACGTAGCGATCGGCACTGGCCGCGACGATCTTCTCGCGAGTGTGGGCACCGCCTCCCCCCTTGATCAACCACCCGCCTGACGTGATCTGATCGGCGCCGTCGATGGCGAGGTCGAGTCGGTCGAGGGCGTCGAAGGGGTCGACCTCGATACCGGCGTCGCGCATGATCGTCGCGGTCCGCGGCGACGTGGCCACGTAGGAGACCCGGGGTCGACGCACCGCGAGTTCGGCCAAGAGGTACCCGACGGTGGAGCCGGTGCCCAGACCCACGCGCATGCCATTCTCGATGAGGTCCGCGCTGGCCAATGCCGCGCGTCGTTTCTCCGCTTCGACGTCCACCGGTCAGTGAGTGGGCTCGTCGGTCATGACGATGGACGCGCCGGCGCGCACCCTCCCCGCGGGGATTGATGCGTCGCCCGCGAGCAACTTCGCCAGGGCCGGGCGTGCCTCCTCGCCCGTGATGAGCCAGAGGAGCTGGTCGGCGCGGGCCAACGCGGGGTAGGTGAGTGTCATTCGTTGACGGTCCTGGTACGGCCGGGTGATCGCGACGAGTCGGTCGGTCACCTCGAGGACCGGGTCGTCGGGCACCAGGGAGGCGGTGTGCCCGTCGGGACCGATGCCTAAGTGCACGAGGTCGAAGAGTTCGGGTAGTTCGTCGGCGTAGTTCGATGCCGCTAGGTCGAGGTCACCCTCTTCGACGGGCATCGCCACAATGCGCGCGGGCACGCTGGACAGACTCTCGGTCAAGTAGGTGAGATTGCGGTCGGGGTCGCCCGAGGGGGCGACTCGTTCGTCTACCTGGAATATCGTCGTCGATGCCCAGGGCACCTCGAGGAGGGCGAGTTCACGAAACATCGTCCAGGGATTGCGTCCGCCGCTGACGGCGAAGTTGAAGTGCCCCCGCGCGTTCACACTGTGGTGGGCGCGCTCGGCGATGTACGCCGCCGCGGTGCGCGCGAGCACGAGGGGGTCACTTATTCGTTCGACTTCGTGTCGCATCAGGACCCCTTCTCCACGTGACCTCCGAATTGGGAGCGCATGGCCGACAGCACCTTGGCGGTGAAATCGCCCAGGGCGCGAGATTCGTAGCGCTGCCAGAGCGCCGCGCTGATGACCGGGGCGGGGACCGACTCCTCGATCGCCGCCTCGACCGTCCAGCGACCCTCGCCCGAATCCGAGACTCGTCCGCTGAAGTCCGAGAGTTCCGGCGAGCGAGCCAGGGCGTCGGCGGTCAGGTCCATCAACCACGAACTGACCACCGAACCGTGGCGCCACACTTCGGCCACTTCGGCGACGTCGATGTCAAAGGAGTAGTACTGCGGATCGCGCAGCGGCGTCGTCTCGGCGTCGGCGACCTGATCGAGGGTCCCGACGTTGGCGTGTTTGATGATACTCAGGCCCTCGGCGATGGCGGCCATCATTCCGTACTCGACGCCATTGTGCACCATCTTGACGAAGTGACCCGCGCCGTTGGGTCCACAGTGCAGATAGCCCTCGTGGGCGGTGCCCGACTCGGGGTCGCGACTCGGAGTGGGCACTTCGTGGCCCGAACCCGGAGCGATGGTGCGAAAGAGGGGGTCGAGACGCTCGACGACGTCGGTCTGGCCACCAATCATCAAGCTATAGCCGCGTTCCAGGCCCCACACGCCGCCACTGGTGCCGCAGTCGACGTAGTGCACGCCGCCCGCGGCGAGCTGATTCGCGCGGATGATGTCATCCTTGTAATAGGAATTTCCGCCGTCGATCACGACGTCGTCGGCGCTCAGGTGCGAGGTCAGTTCATCGAGCGCGGACTGGGTGACGGCCGCGGGCAGCATGAGCCAGATGATCCGCGGGGTCGTCAACTGCGTGACCAGGTCGCCCAGTGACGACGCACCAGCGATGTGCTCGCTCGCGAGCCGCGCGACGGTCTGGGGGTTCACGTCGTAGACCACGCAGCGATGTCCGTCGCGCACGAGGCGTTGGACGAGGTTGGCGCCCATCCGGCCCAGGCCGACCATTCCGATTTGCAGGGGCTCAGTGGTGGTCACGGCCGTCTCCCTTTTCTTTGTAGTGGCGGTAGCGGGTGATGAGGGCGTTGGTGGAGGAGTCGTGGGTGAGCTCGGGTGCCGACGCCGCGGTGAGATCGGGCATGATGAGTACCGCGAGCTCCTTGCCGAGTTCGACGCCCCATTGGTCAAAGGAGTCCACCCCCCATACGACGCCCTGGACGAACACCGAGTGCTCGTAGAGGGCGATCAAACTGCCGAGGAGTCGTGGCGTGAGCAGGTCGCACAAGAGGACGTTGGTGGGTCGATTCCCCTCCATGACCCGATGTGGCACCACCTGTCGCGGGGTGTCGGCGGCGCGAACTTGTTCCTCGGTGCGACCAAAGGCCAGCGCCTGGGCCTGGGCGAAGACGTTGGAGGTCAAGATGTCGTGGTGCTCGCCGAGCGGGTGCAGACTCCGGGCGAAGCCAATGAGGTCCACCGGCACGATATCGGTACCCTGATGAAGGAGTTGATAGAAGCTGTGCTGCCCGTTGGTGCCAGGCTCTCCCCAGTAGACCGGTCCCGTCGAATAGTCCACCGCGCTCCCGTCGAGCGTCACGTGCTTCCCGTTGGATTCCATGGTCAGTTGTTGCAGGTACGCCGGGAGACGACTGAGGTACTGCTCGTAGGGCATCACGCCCACCGTGGTGCAACCCAGGAAATTTCGGTTCCACACCACCAGCATGGCCATGAGGACGGGAAGGTTCTCCTCGAAGGGTGCGGTGCGAAAGTGTTCGTCCATCGCGTGCAAGCCCGCCAGGAGTTCGGCGAAGCTCTCGGGTCCGATCGCGAGCATCGTCGAGAGTCCGATGGCCGAGTCCAATGAGTAGCGCCCCCCGACCCAGTCCCAGAATTCGAACATGTTCGCGGTGTCGATGCCGAAGGCGGCCACCTTGTGCGCATTCGTCGAGACCGCGACGAAGTGTCGCGCGACGGCGCTCTCGTCCCCGAGACGAGCGAGTAGCCACTCGCGCGCCGAGTGGGCGTTGGTGAGGGTCTCGATCGTGCCGAAAGTCTTCGACGAGACGATGAAGAGGGTCTCGTCGGCCTCGAGGCCGCGCAGGGCCTCGACCAAATCCGTCGCGTCGACGTTGGAGACGAAGCGAAAGGTCATGTCGCGACGCGAATACTCGCGCAACGCCTCGTAGACCATGACCGGACCCAGGTCCGAGCCGCCGATGCCGATGTTGACGACGTTCTTGATGGGCTTGCCCGTGTGACCGGTCCACTCGCCGGAGCGCACACGTTCGGTGAAGTCCGTCATTCGCTCGAGGACGTCGTGCACCTGAGCCACCACGTCGACGCCGTCCACGAACAGGGGCGTATCGCGGGGCATGCGTAGCGCGACGTGCAGTACCGCACGGTCCTCCGAGGTGTTGATGTGCTCGCCGGCGAACATCGCGTCGCGGCGCGGCGCGACGTCGCACTGGACTGCGAGTGCGAGCAGGAGGCGCATCGTCTCGTCGGTCACGCGATTCTTGGAGTAATCGAAGTAGATCCCCTCGGCCTCGGCGACCAGCCGGGTGCCGCGCGTGGGATCCTCGGCGAACAACTCGCGCAGGTGCCGCGAACCCAGGCTGGCGAAGTGGGTCTCGAGTGATTGAAAAGCGGTTCGTTGACGAAGGCGGGCGGGCGTCACGTGCGGTCCTTAGGGCTGGCGGAGGGGTTCTCGAATTGAAAGGAGCGGGTCTCGACGTCGCGGCGCACCGGCTCGTGGCGGGCGTTGCGTGCGACGAGACTCATGCCGTCGACTTTAGGGGAGGATGACGTCGTCGTGGACCGCGCCCGATCACCGCGGACGAGGCGGCGCGAGGGACTCATGCCCCGCGCGCTGGCGCGATGATCTGGACCCGTCCATCGCCGAGGCACGCGATTACCGTCTGGATGACCCGAGCGGTCTCCTCGACGTCGCGAACGAGCAGGGAATCGACGCCCACCCTCTGAGCGGGATAGTCGTTACCTCCCTCGAAGAGGGCGTCTCCGGCGAACAGCATGTCGCCCAGGGCGATACCCAAGTGGCTGCGAAGTTTCTCGATACCGTAGGCCTTGTCGACGCCGGGACGGGTGACGTCGATCGAAGTCGTCCCCCCGATGTTGATGGCGAAGTCGGGTAGGAGCGGGGCGAGAATCTCGCGGATCGCGCGTCGTTTGGTGAAGTCGGGGTCCCACGCCGCCTTCTGGTCGAGGGGAGCCTCTTGTCCGAGCGCGGAGAGCGTGATCTGACTTCCCCGGTCCTCGATGACCTCGCCCCACGTCGTGGTCGCGGCCGTCCCCGACGTCGCGAGCGCGTCGCGCAACGCCGCGACGATCGTGCGGCGTTCGTCGGCGCTGAGGTCCTGCGCGTAGACCTTC
>JAJZEN010000108.1 GCA_021828545.1 Actinomycetes bacterium | reverse complement strand
GCCCAGTCCGGTCGCCAAGATCCTCACGTCGGTCAGGGGTGCCGACGCGAGACTGACGAAGGCGAGGAACAAGATGAGCGCCGCACTGGTCACCAGACGACCGGTGCGACCGAGTCCCTCGATGACGGCGAGGGTCGTGGAGCGCCCGGCGTCGTGCTCCTCGCGAATTCTCGTCAAGATGAACACCTCGTAGTCCATCGAGAGCCCGAAGAGGAAGGCGAACACCGTGATGGGCACCCAGAACGTGATGGCGCCGCTGGCGGGAATATGGAACAGCGCCGACGATCCGTGGCCGTCCTGCCAGAACCACGTCAAGACCCCGAAGGTCGCCCCCAGTGAGACGAGGTTGAGCACCACCGCCTTGACGGCGAGCACGACCGAACGAAGGGCCCACGCGAGCACGAGGAACGTCACGATCGCCAAGAGGAGCAGCATCGTGGGCGTGTTGCCGTAGACGGCGGTGGCGAAGGCCTGTTGCCCGGGACCCTCACCGGCGACGCCGATTACCCCGGCGAGGTGGCCGACACGGCGCTCGATCGCGACCACCGGGGCCATGGTCGCGCTGTTGACCGTCTCGATCGTCGGGATCACGACGACGTCGGCGAGTCCCGCGCGCGTCCCCTGGGTCCCCGACGCCAGGGCGGCGCTCGCCACGCCGGTGGTGGAGGCCAGTGCCGCGAGCACCGTCGGGGCACTCGAGGAGCGCACCAGCACCTCGACGGGGGAGAGGACGCCGCTGGGTACCCCGCCGGTGCGCAATTCTCCGTAGAGTTGCGTCGCCGCACCCTTTTGGGCCTCGGCGGCGGCCGAGGTCTGTCCGACGCGCAGGTGCAGGACCGGTGCGCTCAGGACGATCAAGATGACGACGGCCACCAGCAGCCCCCTCCACGGGCGGCGTGCGACGGCGCGCGTCCACGCCGTCCAGCCGCGACTGGCGACCGCTTCGTGGCGAACGCGCGGCCAGTCCCAGCGCGGCCCGACGCTCGACAAGATCGCCGGTAGGAGCGTGAGTACGACCGCGACCGAGACCAGCGGGATGAGCATGCCCCCGAGTCCGGTGCTGCGAAGGAAGGGCACGGGCAGGACGAGCAGGGACATCAGCCCAATGGCGACCGTGACGCCCGACACGACGACCGAGTGGCCCGCGGTCTGCATGGCGACGAGTACCGCGTCGTCGTTGTCGCGTCCGTGGGCGCGCTCCTCGCGCCATCTCGTGACCACGAGCAGCGAGTAGTCGATGGCGACCCCCAGGCCCACGAGTGACACCAGGAACTGCACGATGAAGGACACCGGCGTGAGGTAGGAGAGTCCGAGTAGTAACAAGAACGTCGTGAGGATGGAGACGCCGGCCACTAGGAGCGGCAAGAGGGCGAGGAAGGATGCGAAGACGAAGGCCAGGATCGCCAAGGCACCCAGACCGGCGAGGATCGTCTCGACGAGTACGCTCGGTCCCGATGAACCGCCCGAACTCAGGGCGTCGATACCGGTCACGCCGACTCGGTCCTGGGGGAGGGCCCGCGCGGCGACGCGCTGCGCGCTGACCAGGGGAACGTTGGGTCCAAAGCCCCTACTCGGGGGACCGAATAGGTAGGCGAAGGTGGTGCGCCCGTCGCGGGTGACGAAGTGGTGGTCGCCGGTGTTGAACTCGTCGACCACTCGTACGAGCGGTACGTCGCGCGAGATGGTCGCCAGCGCCGCGGCGATCTGCGCACGCTGACGGCGCACATCGAGTCCGGTGGGTGTCGAGATCACCAGCACGGTCGGCGTCGTGTTGCCACCGTTGGAGAAGAGGTGCTGGATCTCGGCGCCCACCTGGTAGGCGGGTTGCCCGGGCAACGAGAAATCGTAACTGAGACGCGGGGTGAGTTGCGACGCGGCGAAGCCGCCCGCGGTGAAGAGGAGGAGCCAGACGACGACGACGACGCGACGGTGACGCAGCACCGATCGGCACAACGCACCGAGCGCTGAGGGACGCGCACCCGAAGGAGTTCGCTCCATTTCATTCGAGGCTGAATTAGTTTGCATCGAATAGTTCTAACACAATTTAGTTGTCTACACTGTGTCAATGACGAAGTCAGGCGTACACGGAGACTCGGACACCACGGGGAGCCACGGCGAGGGCATGCAGAACTCGCTCGGGTTCACGCTCGCTCAACTGGGGATGGAGACCTCACGTCGGTTCTCCTCGGTGGTCGGGGAGTTCGGTCTCGAGCCGCGAGATTTCGCCGTTCTCTTCGCGACGAGTGACGAACCCGACCAGTCTCAGCAGGCGGTGGGAGAGAGACTCTCGATTCCCGCGAGTTCGATGGTGGCCATCGTCGATCGTCTGGAAGCGGGCGGGTTCGTTGAACGGCGCGCGCACGCGACCGATCGACGCACGCGGTCGCTGCGACTCACCGCGTCGGGTCAGCGGGTTCTCGCCAAGACACTCGACGCGGCGGCGCGCCACGAAGCCACCATCGCGAGAGGACTCCACGAGCGCGAGCGAGCGACACTGCTCACGTTGCTACGACGGGTCGCGGAGAATCTCGACGTCCCCGACGGCGCGCTCCCGGACCGGGGCAGTGGACGTCGTCGCGCGCCCTGAGCGGTGGTAGCGTTCGCGCGATCTCTCGCGCCCACCGCGAGTTGCCACTGACCCACGGGTTGTCCGCGAACGAGGACGAGGGTGGTGGTAGCGTCATGGACACCCGATCGGCGCGAATCATCGGCGGGCTCGCGCAATGATTTCCGACCAAGTCGGTCGAGGGCACCACCCAATTTCCCCCTTGTAGGAGTGTGATGGTTACGGCGAAGCGCGACGAGACCCCCGCAGTCGATCAGTTGGCCGAGCTCAAACTAATTTGCATGGAGAACCTCCTTGAGGCTCCGGGAGTGCGGGTGTACTTCAAGGACCTCGACAGTCGTTTCCTCCTCGTGAGCAAGGGGTGCGAGGCCACGGTACCGGTGGGCCTGAGCACCAAGGACTTGATCGGGAAGACGGATTTCGACTTCTATAGCCGCGAGCACGCCGAGGCGGCGTATCGCGACGAACAAGACATCATCGCCAGCGGTATCGCGATCGAGAACAAACTCGAACGCGAAACCTTTCGCGGCCGCGCCGACGCCTGGGTCTCCACCACCAAGATGCCCCTACGCGACGCACAGGGTGGGGTCATCGGCACGTTCGGGATCACTCGTGACGTCACCGCGCAGATCAAGGCGGAGAGGGACCTGGCGTATCAGGTGCTACACGATTCGGTGACCGGTCTGGCGAACCGCTACTGCCTCATGGACCGACTCACGCAGGCGCTGGTGGCCATGGAGCGACGCTCCGGTCACCTGGCGATCCTCTTCCTCGACCTCGATCACTTCAAGGAGGTCAACGACACCTACGGACATGACGCGGGTGACCTGGTGCTCGCCGAGGTGGCGCGCCGACTGACTACCCTCTCACGGCGTACCGACACGGTGGCGCGCTTGGGCGGCGACGAGTTCGTGGTGCTCTGTGCGTCACTGAGCGACGAGGACGACGCGTCGCTCGTCGCTCAGCGGATCGTGGAGGGTATACGTGTCCCCATCGAAAGGGACGGACTCGAGTTCGCGGTGACCTGCAGCGTGGGCATCATCGAGACGAGTGATCCGCGCGCCGACCCCGAAGACCTGATCCGCGGGGCCGATGAGGCGATGTACGAAGCCAAGGCGTCGGGCCGCGATCGTCACCGGGTCTACGACCCCGCGCTGCACTTCGCCTCGCGCGCGAATCACCTCAAGATCGAATTGGACCGCGCTCTCACCAATCAGGAACTCTTCTTGCTCTATCAGCCCCTCTTCTCGCTCGACGACCAGGCTCTGGTGGGTGTCGAGGCGCTCGTACGCTGGGCCCACCCCGAGCTGGGCGTCGTGGCGCCCGACGATTTCATCCCCTTCGCCGAACAACACGGCCTCATCGGGGCGATCGACGCCTACGTCCTCAACGAGGCCTGCCGACAGCTCAACGAGTGGACCACGCGCGAGGGCTGGCCGAGCGGCTTTACCATGGCCGTCAACGTCTCGGGGCGAGAACTCTCGAACTCGGGATTCGCCGGGCTCGTCTCCGACGCGTTGAGGCGACACGACATCGCCCCCCTCCGGCTGTGTTTGGAGATCTCCGAGACCGAGTTCATCGGTGGGTGGGCGGAGATTCAAGAGACCCTCGAATCGCTCACCGCACTTGGGGTCCGCATCGCCCTCGACGACTTCGGTACTGGCTATTCCTCCCTCGCGCACTTACAGCGGATGAAGATCGACACCGTCAAGATCGACCGGAGTTTCGTCGAGAACATCGGTCGCAGCGACCGTGATCGCGAGATCGTGGCCGCGGTCACCGCGATGTCGCACGCCCTGGGGATGTCGGTGATCGGTGAGGGCGTCGAAACTGATCATCAGTTGGCCACGCTCGCGGGCGTGGACTGCGATCAGGGGCAGGGATTCCTTATGGCGCGTCCCATGTCGGCCGACGCGGTCGTGGCGCTGGTGGGCTGAGGGTCGCACGGAAGTGTGACGTGGTCGCATCCGCGAGCGACGTACCGCGCGGATGCGCCCCATCGTTGAGGATCCAGTGTGCGACGTGATTGTCCCACTCGTGGCGCAGTACTGCGAAGACGTAGGTAGAGATCCACTCGCCGTTGCAACCGAGTGAGTTCTAGTGAGTCCACTCATGCCGCACTCCTCACGGAGTTGTTCGGCCCGACAGGTGTCGGGCCTCCCTTTCGCGTGTCATCGCCAGCCGCTGAGTGAGACTCAGTCTGATGCTCGGCTCCACGCTTCACCGG
>JAJZEN010000160.1 GCA_021828545.1 Actinomycetes bacterium | reverse complement strand
CGTGCTCGAGGTGGACCTGGACGAGTTGGTGAGGGCAAAACTCGCCCTCAATGAGGACCGCTTCCCAAGAGTCGCCCGGGACTGGGAGAAGTAGCGCTTCGCGCGCACTCACCCCCGGGCGTGACTGCTGATGGGGAGTTGTGGCAACGTCGCCACTTCGTTCGAACACCTACGAGAAACACGCCAGACGAGGCGCGTCACGGCGCGTAGGTGCGTGGGCGCACTGCTCCTCGTCACACCATCGTGTTGGACATTCCCTTCGCCACTCTGTTCGCGCGACCCGTGAGGTGGGTACGCCTCCGCCCTCGACGAGCGAGGGTGGGGGAGGGCGAACCGACGAATACCGTGGCCGGCGCGTCACGGCACTTCCGACGGCGACGTGGCCCAGGGTGGCTCCTTCCCGCGGCGCCACCTCGGGCCGCTGGGGAGCCTTCACCCCGATGAGCGTGGCGGCATCATCGCGACGTTCGACGTCGCGGCGCGCCCACCCAGAGCGACGGGTCACGTAGGATTTTGAATCCGCGTCGTCGTGACGCGTGTGACGAAAGGTGCGGCGGTGAACATCCTGTGCATTGGAGGTACGGGGCTGATCTCGCGCGCCGTGGTGTTCGAGGCACTGGCCGAGGGGCACGACGTCTGGGTGATGAACCGTGGACGTTCGACCCTCGAGAGTCACGTCGGTGCGCACCGCACGCTGATCGCCGACGCCAGTAATGAGACCCAAGTTCGCCAGGCCCGAGGCGACCTTCACTTCGACGTGGTCATTCAGTGGACCGTCTTCGTGGCCTCCCAAGTGGAACTCGACATTCGTCTGTACCGTGACGTGGCGCAGTACGTCTTCATCAGTTCCGCCTCCGCGTATCAAAAACCTCCCGCGCACTGGCTCGTGCGCGAGACCACCCCCCTCGTGAATCCCTATTGGCAGTACGCGAGGGACAAGATTGCCTGCGAAGAAGTACTTCGTCGAGCCCACGCGACGACGGGCTTCGCCGCCACGATCGTCCGACCCTCACTCACCTACGGTGACTCGCAGATCCCCGTCGCCATCGGGAGTTGGACCCGGCCGTACACGATCGTTGAACGAATGCGCCGCGGTGCTCCGATTCTGGTGCCCGGTGACGGGACGAGCTTGTGGACGCTCACGCACAATTCCGACTTCGCGCGAGGTCTAGTGGGTCTGCTCGGTCGCGCCGAGGCGATTGGTGAGGTCTTCCACGTCACGTCAGACGAGGCCCTGACGTGGAATCAAATCTACCGTGAGGTGGGTGTCGCTGCCGGCGTCGAGCCAACGCTGTTACACGTGCCCAGTGACGCACTCGTCGCCGCGAACCCCGAACTCGAGGGAACGCTCTGGGGAGACAAAGTGAATTCGACGGTGTTCGACAACTCCAAACTCCGTAGGTTTGTGCCCGATTTTCGCGCGCGTGTTCCCTTCGCCGAGGGCATTCGCGACACGCTGAAGTGGTTCGACGCCGACTCGTCGCGTCGCGGCATCGACGAGGACGCTAATCGGCTCTGGGACCACCTCGCCGCGATTTACATCGACGCACTGGAGCGGGCGCGCCAACACCCCTAAGGTAACGCCGCGGTACCCCGGGTTGAGTTGGGACGGTGGGTTCGCGCGAGAAGCTGGCCGGGAGTTCGCATCACTGGAGAGGTGGAGATCGGTCATCTTTCGAACATTGTGCTCGAGCGACGCCTGCTTGAGTTGGCCTGCGAAGGAGATAATTTCGGTGCCGCGTGCGCGGGCGAAAGATACGAGTTGTCGCGAAGGAGAGATCACGTTCGTCCCCTAGCGAATGGATGGATAGATTGCGGCGAGGAAGTGCTGGTGGTGAAGCTCGCGTTCTCGCACCATTCCGAACGTGGCTCGACCACCTGCGTCAGGAATGGCGCTGAACTTGTCACACTTTGCGCGTGTGGTGAGGACGATCATTGATCCGGCGCCACCTCACGTGACCTCGACGACGCTACAGTGACCAAGGACAGCAGGCGAGGCGAAGATCCGAGTTTCGAGATGCTCTCGGGGCGAGCGTGATCACGTCTTGCGATACGTGTCTCGAGAGTGGCTACTCGGTAACTAAGATCGATAGCCCTACGGAGTTCGTCCTTCTTCATTTTCGATCACCCGGAAATGCTCTCGTGCTGCTTTTCGACGCAGAGTTTTGAACGGTTCCGACCACTGGGTCCGCGACGCGACGGTACTTCACCCCGGCGACGCGACGAGATATCCTCGGGGGAATTCCGACGAGCGCCCGTCGCGTCGCCAACCCTCGCTCGTCCTCGTTGACGGTGCGTACCGCGATTTCTTCGGCCACGACGAGGGGGCGCCCCGGACGAAGTTCGCCGTCCGTGATGTACTCATACTGTCGGTCCCTTTTGTCACTCCCCGAATTACGGGACCAAACTCACCTCCTCACGCCACTCATCGTTGGATTTGGTCGCGTCCCGCCGACATCGTGAATTCTCTGCTGAGGCGACGAGTAGACGAACGCCTCACACATGAATGACGCACCCCTCGCCTGCACCTTTCCCACCGCGCCCCGCACTATTTCGGTCCTCGCGCCCGCACGGCGACGCCGGCGACGTTGAGGGGGAGATATCACTCGACGAAGACCGCCGACACGAGAACACCGTCCGGTCGTCGTCCACCTGGACCGAACTCTTCGCGACCGCTCAGGCGCCACCCGCCGAGGAGTCGATCGGCGACCGTCGTGGGGCCACTGTCTGGCGACGCCCCTACCAAGTAGAGGTCAACACGCACGCGAGATTGACCAGCAACCCAACGAGGTGTCGGCGAATGCCTCCTCGATTGCCTGGGTCACGACACGGTGTTCCTACTTCGACGAAGGCCGCCGGGAGGATATGCGTCAGCGTGTGGACGGCCCGTGATCGCACGACCCAACTACGACTAGTCGATGAGAGTAGCCCACTCTTTAGTAGTTGACCACCGACAGAAGGTCGAGCATGTCGTCGGCGTGCTCCTCCTCCACGGCGAGAATTTGCTCCAACATTCGTCGCGTCGTGGGATCACCGTCGCCCAACCAGTTGATGATCTCGGTGTAGGCCTCGATCGCCACTCGCTCCGCGACAAGGTCCTCTCTGATCATCGCCTTGAGTTCATCCGACGAGTCGTACTGCGAGTGACTGCGTCCCGAAAGGGTGTCGGGATTGAAGTCTGGCTCTCCACCGAGTTGTTGAATACGTGCGGCGATCATGTCGGCGTGGTCCGACTCCTCGCCCGCGTGCTGAAGGAACTCTTGGGCCGCCGCCTGCGCGTTGAGCCCTTCCGCGGTGAAGAAGTGACGCTTGTAACGAAGTACGCAGACCAACTCCGTGGCCAACGCCTGGTTCAGGACGAAGAGGACCCGGTCGAGGTCCGCGCCGTACGCGTCTGTCACCGGCCCCTTCTCAATGTTCTGGCGCGCTCGTTCTCGCAACGTCTTGACGTCCGTCAGAAACTCTTCCATCTCATAACCCTTCTCTAGGTATTTCCGTCTGTTCCTTGCGCCATCCAGATCGTCTTCGGTGGACACTGTCCGAGGTGATCCCTTCGGTGGGTGACTACCAGATAACGCCCGCGACCCGCTCGTTGTCGCCGTCCAATTCATGGTCGTGGCCCTCGTCCTCGTCCTCGTCGTCCTTCTCGGGCGCAATCATTTCTGCGTCGATGTACCCGACGAGCAAGCAGTTGCCTTCGTCGTCGACGTCTCTGACCTCAATCCGCGCACCGTCCTCGCACGTGCAGGTCGTGTTACCGCGACGACACAATGTTGCGAGTCGCACGGTGGTCTTGGTCGCTCCAAGAGGCCTGTCACTTGACGTCCGCAGGAAGGGGCCACCGCGCTGGCGTCGAACCTCTTCGACCGTTCGATAATTGAAAGTCGTGGAACTCATAATCCTCCTTCACATGTTCGTGCGCATGGTCGGCAACGAACTTCAACTGATCAGTTAAAGTCAGTTTCCGTTGCGACCCCATCGAAGTCAAGGACAAATTTTTCTGCTCATCGGCGGTCGGCTCTAGCAACGACCGCGAGTTCCAACAGAGAAATGGGGCGAATATTGCGTTCACGTGAAGTTCGAGGCCCCTAAGTGCGACGTGCACCCTTCGCGACGTTCACTAATTATCAGGTTCCTCTAAGACTCTGACGACGCAGACGCAAAGAACACGCGACACTTCGCCGGTAAAGATTCAATATTTTCTAAGACATTCGCTGTCGTGACGGGTCGCGTGGTATGGGGCTCGCGCCGCCATGTCGTTGTGGCTCACCCCGCGACGCGAATGTTGAGCGCAAGTTGTATTACAGAAAGGACGTACGATCGTGCGTGGAGCGTCATGACGACGCGCACCACTTTCGTTCCACTCGTTCTCACGCGACTGGCGGATCGATTTCTTGGGGATCCTCGTGGCGGGCCTTGCCTCAGGGAAGATGAACGCACTCTCCAGGTCGCTCGACGTCATTAATCTTGATGATCGTTGGCCTCCGAGAGGCAGTCCGCGGTGGGCGACCTCCTGCAATAAATGGCCAGCACCGTTCGATCGTGGGCGATTGCGTCAATGGTCGGCGTCACGATGGTTTACGGTAGCGATGATGGAAAGTTCCTCAATCGCTTTCGTGGTGCCGGGCGTCACTCGCCGCGCGACGTCGAACGCGGGAATTGATCCAAATGTGGGAAAGAGTTCGAGTGACGCAGGCGAACCACGTGCTCGGGTCGTCGAGGTTCTGGACATGATTGAAGGGGCTCTATGACAATGTCGGAACTCCGTGAACGGACCAGTCGATTCCTGCAGTCGCTCGATCAGTTCACGTCGCGCGTCGGCGTCACGGTGGCGGTCGCCGTGGGTTTGGCGGTGTTCATGGTGGTCAACGCCACCTTCGGATTCCCCTCGAGCTGGCAAGGTATATTCGCTTCGGCGTCGAGCGTGGTGGTCATGGTGCTGCTGTTCGCCCTTAAGCACACCCAGAATCGACAGCAGACGGCGTTGCAATTGAAACTGGACGAGATCATTCGGGCGCTCCCCGGCGCGGATAATCATCTGGTGCAAATCGAACGTGCTGAGGAACAAGAGTTGGGTGACCGAGAGCGTGAGCAGATAATGGTGCACGAATCGCTCCGCAACGGTTCGGCGGACGCCGACACGACGGGAAATTAGGGCTCGAAGTATTCGAGTCACCGCCTCGTCGTTCGCCGACACGGTCGTACGTTGCCGCGAATCACGTCACAGCCTCGTCTCGAGGTCATCGTGACTCAAAGTCGTCTCGGGTCGAGCCTCAGAAACCAGGGAACGATGTTCGTAGGCACTCGATCTGTTCGCGGTCATCCGCGAAGGAGTCGGGCACCGACGCGAGGCGTCCATAGACCAGCCGAATGAACGCTTCAGAGGAGATGCGCACGTCGATTTCGTCGGAGTAGCGTTCTTCTTGAAGTTCGATGGCGTCCCCGCTGAAGATCAGGGCGAGATCGCGCGCGGGTGCGCTGGTGCGTACTCGCACCACCTTCTCTTCGCCGTGCGCCGCTCCCGCTAGGCGAACGATGGTGCCGATATCGTCGACGATGACGCCCGCGACTTCGTCGCTTAACGTCGCCGTCGGGTCAAGAACGACGTCGATGTCCCAGGTGTGCAGGGCCTGCTCATTGAGGCGAAGCCCCACATAACCGTCGAAGTCCAGATCGAAGGGCCCCATCACGAAACGAAACTCTCCGCGCTGGTCTTCGGTGAGCGACTCGAGATGCTCCTGTAGCGTCGTGATGGCGACGAGAGCGTCGGTGACCTGATCCGAGGGAGATTTGGCGTTCCACGCGTCCCAAACCGATTGATTGAAGTCGGTCGTCCCCGCGCGCCGCGCGAGTACGTTCTCCACGTTGGCCTTCATGATCACCGCGCCAGATCCGAGGTGCGACATCGTGTCAGCGATGGACCAGTCGCTGGGGAAGGCGGGTGATTCGGGGACGAGGACGTCAACGTCCCCGATGAGTGAGGTGAGGTGTTCCACTGAGGAACGCAATGCGGCGAGGCGGTCGGTCATGAAGATGCCAATCTGTGAGTTCTATCGGGGGGCGTTGGGATGATGTTCTCGGTCGCCCACGTACTGAGGGCGTGCATCGCCGGGATGAGGGCGTTGCCGGTCTCAGAGAGCGCGTAGGAGACCGATATCGGGGGACCGGGTTCGACGGAACGACGAATGAGCCCAGCCTCTTGTAATTCGCTTAGGCGCTCAGAGAGTACGGAATCGCTGATTCCCGCCACGTTGCGCTTGAGTTCGGCGAAGCCCGAGGATCCGTTGGTCAGCGTGCCCAGGATGACACCGTTCCAGCGTTTGCCGAGGAATTTGAAGGCTTGGGCCAACGCACCGTCACACGTCTTCGAGGACTCTTCGCACGACGACAACGCCACATCGACCGAGGTGTCCTGCCCCACGACTGGACGTATCGATGGTTCAGATTCCACCTATCCACCATACCAGTGACTTGAGTTTGGCAAGTCGCTTTGTTTTTATTAGTTGCCTATATATTGATAGCGAAGAACACTCACTACGTAGGAGCCACGATGTCCCTTTTTCGACTTGACGCCAGTATTCGTTCCGAGGGCTCGGTGAGCCGCGCCATCGCTGACATCGTCGAGACGTCGTGGCGTGAGCACGCGCCCGATGTCGAGATCACGCGGCGCAGTGTTGGCCTCGATCCCATTCCCTCCACCTCGTGGGCCCTTTCAGCGTTCGCCCAGCGGGCCGACCCCGCGACCTTTAGTCTCGAGCAGAAGGCGGCGGTGGATCTGGCGACCGCGCTGACTGATGAGCTCTTGTCCGCGGATGCCTACCTCTTCGCGGTGCCGCTCTACAACTTTGGAGTCTCGGAGCACTTCAAGACCTGGGTGGATATGATCATTTCTGATCCTCGCACGGGTACCCAGCCGATAAAGGGTCGTCCCGCGGTCCTCGTGGTCGTGCGAGGTGGTGCGTACGGTGCGGGCACACCCCGCGAGGGCTGGGACCACTCGACTGGTTGGATCCGCCGCATCCTCGAGGACGTCTGGGGACTGGAGCTTCGCGTTGTGGAGACGGAATTCACGCTGGTCGGCGTTAACCCGGCGCTCGATGAGTTCAAGGCGATGGCGGCGCAGATGCGCGTCGATTCCGAGCGCGTGGCCGCGGAACACGGACGTCATCTCGCGGCAACTTCGACGAACTGACCTTGCGTGAGCGAACTGACGGGTAGTAATCCACGCGACGAAAGTAGAGCCATGACCGACATCGGCGTGGGGGCACGAGAACACTCTCGCGTGCTCGTTTCACGAGGGAGGGGCGCGTCTCGGTGTTACGGGAGCGACGGGCGGGGGACTCGCGCTGGCGGACCGAAGGTTGGCGTCCGCCAGGAGCGTCGTGCGAATCCTCGTCGCTCGAGGGATGCGAGCGAGTGTTCCGAGCACCCACGCGCGGGCCACCTCGCGGCGTCGCACGTACTCTGGTTGGCGATGCGCTGATGTCCCGATCCCTGCACGAGTCCGGCGAGTCACCTTTCGTTTTCTCCCTGCTGGGCACCGGTACGTCAACGGTGCGCATGCTCTTCAAAGTATGGGGCGCGTTGAGCGAAGAGGAGCGGTCCCGCGATGCTGGCGGACTTCATCACCGTCGCCACCGCGCTCTGGACGGTCGCCGCTCGGCGACCGACGACACCCGTGACGTCGCGTGAACAACGGTCGCGCCAGTTGATGGTCGGCGCCTAGGTATTGAATTCCCACGGGACGAGGGAGGAACGTCGGTGTGTCCAGGCACTGAGCAGGTGATCGCAGAAGTTCTGATCGAGCATCAAAGTGGCCTCAGCGCCAAAGAGAACGTCGCCCTCCAGTTCGGGGTCAGCCCCGAGAAGTCCCGAGACCAGGTGATCTCGTGCGAGGGCGGCGTAGCGAGCATCGAAATTGGCGTCGCCGCTGGGGTGGCCAGTACTCGAATGAACGACGCCGAAGCGATCGAGGGCGTCGCCCCACTTCTCGGTTCGACCTCCCGCGGTCATCTCCTGCACGGCGAGTCGCCCGATGAGCGCACCGCGCCATCGATGATGCACCTCGAACATCGAATGAAGATTCGCCATCGCGAGGGTCACCCCGGGCATCATCTCAACGTACGAAACCAGTGACGGATCAAGTCCGAGGGCGATGAGCGTCGCGGCGAACGCATCGGGTGGCGCGCTCCCGTCCCCGCGCGGACGTCGATAATCGTGCTCGGACCTGCCGTCGTGAGAGTACGACGCCGAACGGTGCACGAAGAGCTCTCGAAGTTGGTCGACGTCACCGGCGGCGACGAAGCGTTGGAGCAACGACCGGGCGGTCGAGGTGAAGATCACGCGATCGATCGCCTCATCCACCTCCGGGGTTTGCCGGGGGTAGCGACGCGTCACTTCCTCGCGAAGTCGAGCCACAAAGACCTGTTCGAGTTGACCGCGAAAGGCCAGGAGGTCCGCATCCCATTCCCAGTCGGCGCCTGAGAAGTCGCGGTGACGCACCTCGTAACTCAGATAGAGCGCGAGTTGGAAATCGTCGTCGCGTAGTGCGTCGTGCACTTCGACACGACCACTCATGCGAAAACTGCCCGGCGCTCGCTGCAGGGCGTCGATCACCGCGGTGCTCAGCGGCCCTCTCGACCAGGGGATGAGGGGCCAGTCCGAGGGGGGAGGCTCCGCGACCTTAGCCTCCGACGAGAGGGTGGCGCGCATGGGAAACGCTGGGTTGACGCGGTCTGCGTTGGCCTCGAAGGGTTCGCGCGCGTCGAGGTCGAAGCGACTCATGACGTTGTCCCTCGTTGCGAGCCATGTCGCCCCGCCGCCGCGGAGGTCATTTGAGATTGACTGTCGCGCCCTGGAGAGACCATCAGTCCGACGTCCGCTACCGGTGTCGGTGGCCGTGGATCCGACGTCACGTCTCAACCTCGGACCTCGGACCTCGAACCTCGCCCTCGACGGAGGCCACGGGGGAAGGTTGGGCCTCCGTCGAAGGGCGTATCACCGTGACCACGATGGCAGTTATCGAACTATTTCTTGAAGGCATCCTTGGCCTTCTCGCCCGCCAGCTTCAGATTCTCCATCATCTGATCAGTTCGGCCTCGTGCGCGAAGGGTGTCGTTGCCAATCTTCTTGGCCGCGGAGTCCCCGACTTTGCCTTTAGCGACTTGGACCGCATTGTCGGCCTTTTTCTTTGTTCCACATGTCTCTAACTTTCTTTGGTGGTGGGGGAGAAATCCCCGTCGCGGGTACTAAGGCTCGTGAGCAGAGAGTGATGAGATCGCGGCGTCACTGGACTTCCTCGTGCGCGGTGGCGGGCGATTCCGACTCGGCGAGCGAGAGTGGATGACGGCGAAGTGACATCGCCGCGGGGCGACGCAACGACCGTAAGAAGACCAGCGACGAGACGAAGAGACTCACGGCCCCGCCAATCATGAAGACGACGCCGACGACCGCCAAATCCACGCCGGTCTCTTGGTAGGTTAGAACCCAGTACATGAGCGCCCCAAGCATCGTGCCCACTGAACTGAACCACATCGCCCGTAGCCCCACGTCGCGCCCCTCGTTCGACTGGCGCTCGGCCAGGTCCTCAGGAGGCGAAGGCTGGACTTCCTACTCGCACCTTACATCCTTTGGTTTGTTCGATCGTGCTGCGGGGGCACTACCGGTCAAAAAGGACTCATCCGACATGATGAGCCACTACCTTGCTGGAGCATCGTTGGTGCAGGGGTCATAATGTTGCGAGAACTAGGGCGCGTTTGCTTCGCGTCGTCGACGAGAGACGTGCGATGATCACAGTGCTGGAGAGTTTGGGTTGGGGTCCCCAGGACGACTTGCTGGGGGCGCGGGACGCGGCGAATGGACGGGTCGTGATTGTGCACGGCGCCAACGCCCACGTCACCTGGCAGTCCCGCGTGGGAGCGGAGGAGTCAGGACTGTGCTCATTCGCCAAAAGCCTCGACGTCACCCCCGTCGCGGGTGACTGGGTGCGTGTCGACGACGGGCGAATTACCAAGGTGTTGACTCGGCGCACCGTACTTCGTCGACCCGATCCATATTCATCGACACCCCAGATCATGGCGGCGAACGTGGATCTGGTCATGATCGTGCTCGCCGTGAACGTCGAATTCAACCAGCGGGTGCTCGAACGCTTGGCGATGATGGCCAGCGACAGTGGCGCTCGTCCGGTGGTGATCATCACCAAGGTTGACGACGGCGATCGGGTCGAGGAATTTTGCGCGCTGGCGGCGTCGCGCGTTCCCGGGGCCACAATCGTGGTGACGAGTTCGCTCAGCGGAGAAGGCATCGACGAGTTGCGCTCCCTCTTGCCCCTCGGCGTGACCGCAGTGATGCTCGGCGCGTCGGGGGTCGGAAAGACTTCGCTGCTGAACGCCCTCGAAGGGACGACGGAGAAGACGCGAAGGGTGGGGCGAAGTGGGGAAGGGCGCCACGCCACTTCTACCCGCAAGCTCTATCGACTCTCGTCAGGGGGTGTGTTGCTCGACATCCCCGGGATCCGTCTGCTGGAGGTGGTCGCTGATCAGCGTGGCCTGGAACAGATCTTCGAAGATATTGACGAGTTATCGCTGCACTGTCGATTTCGTAATTGCCATCACGACAGTGACGAGGGTTGTGCGGTGCGCGCGGCGGAGGAATCAGGACGCCTCGACCCCGCACGACTGACCGCGTGGCGAGAGATGAACACGAAGGCGCGAGCCGATGAGGTGCGTCGTCGACCGGTGGATGCGGCGCGCGATCGGCGTGAATTCAAGCGCGACGTACTCGAGTGACACCCGCGCTCGCGACACCGGCACTCCGCCGAACGGGCTCTTCCACGTTGCGCCGACTTCTTAGCTGAACGCGAATTCGGGACGGAGTCCTGACTTGATCTCTTCTCGTACCAAGAACTGAGCGAGGGGGAGATCCTCCGCGTGCGTGACACCGATACACCGCGAACTCGTCTCGAGGACCGTGAAGACCAGGTGCTCGCGCGCCATGACTCGAGCGACGAACGTTGGCAGTAGCACCTCGGCGCTCGCCCCGAAATCGTGCTCGTGCACCTCGCGGTGGATGAGGGGCCAGATCGTAGGCTGGAAACCCCAAAGGTTCATCGACACCAACGCCTCGGGGGAGAGGAATCGGGGGACGAGTCCATCGTCGGCCTCGAGGCCGTCGGGGGTGAAATGAACATTACGCCGCTCTTCCACGTGCGTGAGGCGACCATTCGCGACTTCGCACGTCCCGCGCGACACCGGCAGATCACCGATCAGCGAGTTCTCGAGCTGAAAGGCCACCAGGCAGCAGTCTGTACTGGCCGACAAATGACCCCCCAGCTTCATGAGGGCGTCGAGCCCGTAGAGATCGTCGGCGTTCGAGACGCCGAAGGGTCGATCGTGATCGACGAATTCTTCGGCCGCGAGAACGGCGTCGACGGTACCGCGCATTTTTTCCTGAAAGGCGAACGAGACGCGGTGCTCCTTCGGCCAATGCTGGGCGACGTGGCCCTGGATCGTCGGACCGGTGTCGTGATTCACGACGATGACGATATCCTCGAAGCCGGCGGTCATTGCGTCAGACGCTATGAGATCGATAACCCCTTCACCGTGTCGTCCGATAGGGGCTAGTTGCTTGAGCCCACCGTAGCGTCGAGCGCGCCCAGCAGCCAAGATGATAAGAGTAGGTCCGCTCATTCCCTTAAGGTAATCAACCTGATGAAGCGCGTCAAGTCGCCAGACCCAACTCTATGAAAGTTCACAGATGTGGTTGCCCCTGAAAAATCACTGTGATGGTGGTCCACGGTCGTCGACGAGTGTTCACGGCGTGGAGAGCAGCGTCGTCGCGTCAATACCGAGGTCGCCCAGGACGACGCGCGCACAGTTGCGACCGGGCCGTCCCGAGACCGAACCACCGGGGTGCGACGTCGACCCGGTGAGGTAGAGCCCGTTGATCTCAGTGCGGTAGTCCAGCCATCCGGGAATGACCGAACCATCTTCGAGATGGAATTCTCCGCCGTGACAACTCCCAGCAATGTTGGCCCGATTATGCCGGGCGATCGTGGTGGGCGATTCCGGGCGCATCGCCACAATGTTCCGCTCCTCGAGCCCATCGACGTAACGGCGGGCGTACGCGAGTAGATCGCGCGCAAGGGCGTCAGCGGCGCTGTCGCTCCACGGTTGACCATTAAGAAGTTCTGGCGCGATGGTGAGAAACTTGACGACTGCCCCCGGTGCGCGCCCCGGGTCGACCGCGGTCGAGTCCACGATCAGTAACCAAGGATCGTCGGCGTCGACGCGACCCGCCAGCGCTGCGTCCACCTGACGTCGCAGTCCCTCGGGTGAGCCCAGCGCGCCCGCAACCGCCGCGACGGAGCCCTGTGACTTGCGATAGGTGGGGTGCGACGAGCACGCAAAGTGAACCGCGAACACCGACAAACCCGGTTGCCACTTCGACGCGGCATCGTCCAAGCGTGGTGCGGGGACGTTGAGAGACGACGACAACGTCGTGATGTGACTGCCCGCGATCACGGCGCGCCGAGCACGATAGGTCGTCCCGTCAGCCGTCACGACGCCCACGCAGTGTCCGCCTTCGACGAGGAAGGATTCCACCCAGGCCGAGCAGTGCACCTCGCCCCCGTGGTCGCGAACGTGGGCGGCGAGGGCGTTGGGGAGGGCACCCGAACCACCTCGCGGCGTCGTCCAGCCAAACTTGAGCCTCCCCGCAAGAATCGCGGCGGGAAGGGCGCCAGTACCTGATCGCTCGGGCGGTTGAATGGTGGCGAAGCTCGTCCACATCACGGCGCGCTGAATCACGGGATGGTCGAAGTTCGACATCACCACATCCCAGGCACTGCGCGCACGCAGCGCCCTATATCGAATTGACCACTCATCGTCGGGTAACTCAAGACCCGCTTGGAAGTACGCGTGCGCGCGCCGCAGTCCGCTGTCCCACTCGCCCATCATCACCCGTAACGCATCAGCGTCGCGTCGCGAGAAACGTTCGAAGTTGACCGCGGTGCGTTCAACGTCGGGATGGATGACCAGCGCGTCGTCTTCCTCGAACGGTACGACGACGGCGGGATCGGTCACGATGTATTCAAGGCCGTACTTCTCGCGCAGCTTCAGTTCATCTCGAGAAATCATGGGATTGGACTGAATGACCACGTGGGCGCTGGAACACGAATCATGGCGCCACCCCGGTAACGTGAGCTCTTCAGTGACAGTATTTCCCCCAATAATCGGACGACCCTCAAGTACCGTGACGGTCAGTCCCGCTTCGGCCAAGTACGCTGCGCAGGTCAATGCATTGTGACCCGCACCGACGACGACCACGTCCGATTCGTTGTTCATTGGACCCCCGCAAGCGACACTAGGCCCGAACGATTGCCGTCTTGAATAGAAATGGTGGAGGACCGGATGAAATCATTTCGACGGCGTCCTTCAGTTAGGCTGGAGTTTTGGGGCCGTAGCTCAGTGGTTAGAGCAGGGGACTCATAATCCCTGGGTCGTGGGTTCGATCCCCACCGGCCCTACTAAGAGGACTTAGTTGAATTGAGCCTCGCCACTTAATAGAAATAACGTCGGCTGCGTCTCGCCGTCGACTTCGACCTTCTGACCAAAGAGCTCGAGGGTCTTAGCCTTGGGCGTCGCGCTGAAGGCGAAGAACGAGATGTTGTCCTGACGACCCCGCCCCGCCCCGCCAGCGCCAGCGTGATCGGGTCCTGGCCGTCGCACCGGGCCTTTTCTTCTTGCTCTTGGCGCTCGGCGACGATCAGCGCTGCGGCCGCATCCTGACCCTTGGTCAAGGCGGCGCGCAATGCCATCGCCGCGACACCGGACTGCGAGGAGTGCGCCTCGTCGACGATGACGGCGTTCTTGCGCGCCTTGCTGGCCGACGTCTTGCCCAGGATGAAAGGAAACTTCAGGAGAGTCGTGATGATGACCTTCGCCGACTCACCGAGCAGTGCTTCGGCGAGCTGGGTGGAGTTCTTGTCGATCTTGACGACGACGTGCTTGGCGTGGTCGATCTGGTAGATGTCGTCTTGAAGTTGTTGGTCGAGCACCAGTCGGTCGGTGACGACGATCACCTTGTCGAAGACCTACTTGATGAGGTCGTCGTGGGGGTTCACTAACCGGTGGCTGACGTGACGAATTCACCCGGCGATTGCAATAGGCACGGTGAGTTTTTCCAATTGGGAACTTGGCCGAGAATTCGTTAAATTTTATACGTAGTGGTGGGTAGAACTGCTGACACGCCGTACGCTGCAGAGCGGGAGGTGTGGAACTCCAGACGATGACTTTTTGAAGCGCGAGGGCGATAATCCCGTGACGGCATCGCGTGAAATCGACGTGGGACGTAATTATTCACGCGAGCGCTTGGCGTGAGCAGGAAGGGCGAAATCCCAGAGCAACAGATCGCTCACGTTTCGGCGAGTAATTCTTTCTTGGCTTTGACGAGCGCTTCGTGGTTATCGGTGGTAATGGCGGGGGGCTGGAGTTTGAGTTGTTCGATCGCATCGACGATGAGGGAACCGACCAATGCGCGCGCAGCATATTTGTGGTCGGCTGGAACGACGTACCACGGCGCCCATGGTGTCGAAGTCGCGCCGAGCGCCTCTTCGTACGCGCTCTGGTACTCGTTCCAGTGCTTGCGCTCGGCAAGGTCCGCCGCCGAGAATTTCCAATTCTTGGCGGGATCTTCTAGGCGACTGAGGAATCGCTTCTTCTGCTCCCCCGGAGAGAGGTTGAGGAACACCTTGACGATCCGGGTCCTGCTGCGATGCAGGTGGTGCTCGAAGGCGTTGATATCGGCGTATCGATCCTTCCAGAACTCCTCATCGGGTCCACTACTACGCCTCTCGTGGGTCTTGTCCAAGAGTTCGGGATGCACCCGAGTCACCAGCACGTCTTCGTAGTAGGAGCGGTTGAAGATACTAATTGCGCCGAGTTCGGGCAGTGCTTTCGAGCCTCGCCAGAGAAAGTCGTGTGCGAGCTCCTCGCGAGATGGCTGCTTGAAGGACACCACGCGACAACCCTGGGGATTGACCCCCGACATCACGTGCTTGATGGTGCCATCCTTGCCGGCTGCGTCCATGGCCTGGAGCACGATCAACAGTGCGTGGGTTCCGTTCGCCCACAGCAGATCCTGCGCGACGGAGAGTTCGTCAACGAACTCTTTAAGATCTTCCTCGGCTACTTTCTTGCGCTGCTTGTCCCGGCCGTCATTGTCCCGAGGGCCCAGCCACTCAGCCGACACGCGCTTAGTGCTGCGTGCGTGCAGGTCCGCGGGTTCACCCGGCGTGACCCTCATTTCGTCCAGGATCTCGACGTTGAGCTTCATGTCCCTTCCTTCCTCTCGGACGTCACGTGGGTAGACGATGCGAGAATGCTACCGACGCGATACGAAGCGCCAGCGACCGCGAAACGCGTGATGACCTAGCAGTCGATAGTGATTACTCGTCTACAACGCACGCTACAACGTCGCTGCGCGGCGGGCCGTGGCGGCCGCAATTGTTCGTACGACACGTGGCGACGGCCTTCGCTGACGGCGTTTTCTGATTACGACAGCGAGAAGGGAACCTTCGGCTTTAGTGGAGAGCGTCCTCACCTCACACGAGGCAGAGGACCTTGAGATCACTTGGAGATCCTGACCCGGCGAGAGAGTCGCGCCGCAGAAATCACGTACGGCCGTCGAGCGGGAATTTAGCGTCGCGCGAGGGGGACAGACATCCGCAAACGCACGGAGTGCGCCTGGTAGCGGGATTGACCGCCGCGCCCACCGATTGCTTGCAATTCTTAATCTTCCGAGGGTCGGAATCCGGCGAAAGTGACGACGCGGCGCCGGGTGAAACCAAGTCGTTCATACAATGCGATGGCGGAGGTATTCGTCTCGGCGACGTGGAGGAACGACGTATCACCTTGGGACGCAGTGAGGGCTACGAGGTGACGCACCACGAAGGCGGCGAGTCCGCGGCCCCGGTACTCAGGATCGGTGCAGACGGCGCTAATTTCGCGATACCCCTTTAGGCGAAAACGATTACCCGCCATTGCAATGAGGCGATCCCCGTCGAATACCCCTACGTAATTGCCCAGTTCAATGGTGCGGGGCTCGAAAGGCCCGGGTCTGGTGCGCTCGACGAGGTCGGTCATCGCGACCACGTCGTGAGTGTCAAGGGGCCTCACCTGGGAGAAGTAATCGCCCACGACGTTTTCGGCGGTGTACTGAAGGCCTTGACCCGAAAAGACTTGTGTCCAGCCACGTGGCACGTCGAAATGGTCGCGAATGAGAATGAATGGGCGATCGCTCACCAAGGAGCGAATGTCGTTCCAGGATGTCTCATCGGGAACGTCGGGTAGGCCGGCGAACGCAGACACGTCCGGGTCATAACGAGAGGCCGCGCCCTGTTGGCGCGCGAATGAGAGGTGGGGACCTCGTAGTGCATGATAAACGGGATTATCGAGGGGCAGAATCTTCGCTCGCGCGTCGGGTTCGTTCGGTTCTCGCACGGCACCATCCGCCATTGAAGTCCTTTCGCCGGGAGTCGGTGAGCGAGCTCGCGTTGGGCTCCATTTTACGCGAGTTCCGCGAGTTCCCTCACGGGGTCCCACCGGGCGAGCGGTCAAAGTGGACCGCGAAGAGTGATCGCCCCCGTAAGGATGCGTCGTACGAATGGCCGGTCCCGTCGGCGACAGAGTGAGCCTCCACTGGGGACCCAGCCACAATGTGCGCCACTACCGTGTACAACGGGCTCAGAGTCGGCGTTAACGGTTCACTTGTTCGGGGGAGTGACGGTAGGCCTGTTCGTACTGGTTTTCGATACGAACAATCATCATGGATGCTCAGGCCGGTGGCAACTTGGCCAGGGCTTCTCTGAGCGCAACGATCAGTTCTTCATCCTGGGACTTCAAATGCTTCTGTATCTCGATCGCTTCGCTCAGGATCGCCTCGGCATCTTTGAAGGTGTTTTCGGATCGCTTGTCTGAGGAGGCGGCCGCGATGTTTTGTCCGACGATAATGATTGACAGCAAAACCAACTGGAGAAAGGTTTGAGCAATCCAGGCAATGAGACCCTCGCCACCGGGTCTGAGCGCGGTGGGCAATCCAATCAGGGCGATGATCGCGAAGATGTACGCGCACCACATCGTGCCGACTCCGTCAGTGATTTTCACTGCCAGCCACGAATTAAATCTTACGACGGCATTCTTATTTGCATCGTTGGCAGTGTCGACCGCCTCATCCTTGTGGTCAAGGCGCTCAACCGTGCGCGGGTGAGGTACGTGGATATATGTCGACATTGCTACCTCTATTCGTAGGGTGATCGGATTCTTTCACACGGTGTTCACACGTCGGGGTTGGCGGCGCGATTCAGCCATCCACGAGTCTGATTGGCGTTGAACGAATTGGCCTTGGTTCGAAAATCACCATCGGTGATCGTCGCATCGTAGAACGGTGGGCGGCGAGAGCGGGCTTGTCGCACAACGCAAGGTTGCGCTTCTGTTGGAGCTCTCGTAGTGACTCGGTCCTCGCGGGTCGATCGTGGGACCTCACAATCGGAGGCGTGAAGTGTTCAGATTTCGATGGCGCGCCAACGAAGTTCCCAGTCCGAGAGCTTTCAGTGGGACGGACCCCCGTCTGATCATAAACAGCGGTGACGCCGATTTGAGTTCGCTCGCGAATGACGGGGCCAGCAACTCACCGAAGTGACCGCGTGAACCGCGCCGATCGCCCTCACCGACGACGGTTGCTCAATCCGAGTTCAGTTTCGTTCGAAGTGGTCGGTAGAGGGTCAGAGCATTGTCGCAGAGAATCGCCGACGCAACGTCGGCACCGACCGAATCAATCACGAGAAGGAGGTCGCTATCGGAGAACGAGCGTGGTGCTCGAGTGGAGGGCAGGTCGGTGCCGACAATCAATGAGCGCGGATTCGCGTGCGCTATGTCGCGCAAAGTTGCGCGAATATCCAGATCACCGCGACTAAATCCGGTGGCCTTGACGTAGGCACCCCGCTCGACCAATCGCAGCAGATCTGGTAAACCGTCGCGGGAGAGTCCGAGGTGGTCGATGCTCACGCTCGGGAGCGTCGCCAGCGTGGGATGCAGTTCGGACAGGTCGCGCGAGTCGATGTACAACTCGGCGTGCCAGCCGACAAGTTCGTGCACGCGTCGAGCGAGTGAATCGAGGTGCGCGAGCGTTTCGGAGCCGCCTCGGCGGACGTTGAAGCGCACGGCGCGCACACCGGCCACGTCGAGGGAGATGATCTCTTCGTCCGTGCTGGTGACCGGTAGTTGGGTGACGCCGACGAAACCGGGACCGAGTTGGGTGAGGGCGTCGAGGAGGTACGACTGGTCGAAGGCCTGAAACGAACCCGAGACGACCGCCCCACCCACCACAGCGAGATGCGACGTACGCCGCTGATAGTCCTTTACCGTGAAGGTGGGGGGGAGATAGCCGTCGTTGGCCACCAGCGCGAAGCGTGGGTCCACGATGTGCAGGTGGGCGTCGAAGAACGCGAAACGAGGACGTTTCATGACGTTCGGACCTTGGAGATGCGCCAGTCCCAGTGTCGTACCCACAAGGTGACCACCTTGATCACGGCGCGCCGGTGAGAGGTGGAACTGATTCTCGATGATCCACGGGGACTCCGAAGTGACTCGAATCGCTGGTACGCCAAATCCGCACTCACTTTCGTAACCCCACCGAACATCCACCCGCGTGAATGACTCCCTCGCCGGGCTTCGCCGACTGAATATTGCTAGAGGACACTCCAAGGTCGAGGTGCGCCCCGACCATTGTGGACAACGTTGGCGCTGACGTGGTGCGCAAACCCATTGACCCACGGCTTCGTCGACCCTCGCGTTGCTCGCAGGAACGCGTCTCCCCCGGAGCGTCTGTCGGCGCCATCACGTGGCTCACCCTAGCGCCGCCGACGTGGTTGCGCCGTAGCGATCCCCGTCTACCCGACCACGAGGATCAGCCAATGCGGGCCTCGATGCGATCAACCGTCTGAGGGGCGAGCGACCCCATGGGCCCATCGAGGCAGCACGGTGGAACCCCACCCGCTGAT
>JAJZEN010000128.1 GCA_021828545.1 Actinomycetes bacterium | reverse complement strand
AACTGATTCACTGCACTAGTCGCCGTTCGTCCTCGACTCCAACGAACTACCCACTAGGGGTCGCCGACCGACTGTGTACCACGCTGCCCGCGAGTATCCCAGGACGAGCGACACTCAGCGGTCCGCGCCACCACGGTACGTTTCGAACCTCCGCGCGCACTAGAGCAGCGCGTTCCATTCTTCGTCGCTGAGGACCCCAAGGCGTGTCACTTCGGCGCCGTCGCGCACCGCGCTGCGTGCGACGTCCAAATACGAAACATGGTCGAGACCCATCCGTCGCCACGGCGAGAAGACAACGCGAGTGGGCGACGGATTCGAATAGATTCCTCGAACGAGCAGGCCCTCGTCGGACGCCGCAACGACCACGGCTGGACGAATCTTGGACTGTTGCTCGGGCACCACCGGATCAACGTTGTCGAAGGGAACCTCCGTGGTGACCACCGAACCGGCAAGGGCGTGGGCGACGTCGTAGATGGCGGCTTCGGCAGGTGTTAACTGCACCGCGCGACGGACCACGCGAAGCGGCGCGACCGTGGTCGCGGGTGACCTCGACGGCGTCGTCGGTGGTTTTTTCTTCTCGGACTTCTCCTTGGGCGATGGACGTTCCGTCTTGACCCTCACGGCGTGGGCGGCCTTGCGCGCCTTCTCCTCCTCGCGGCGCAGTCGTCGTTGTTCGCGCACCGACTCGTCGATAGCTTTGGGTGACAAGAGCGACGCGCGACCGATGGTGATCTCCAACTCCGGCAACGACAGCGTCTCGTCCTCGCCCAATATTTGTCGGCAATGGGGCGCGGCCGGGAATTCGTTGCCGATGGCGAAGGCCAGTACCGCGACAATCTCGTCGTCGCTGAGCGTCGCGCCACGCAGTGTGGCGAGCGCGGCAGTGAGTTGCTCGTACGTAGGGGTCTCGGCGTGATCTCCGAGCGCGGCGATCACTTTCTCGAGTGGGTCCATCGCGAGCAGTTCCAGGAGACCCGATACCGCGTCGATGGGTGCGCCCGCAGCGAAGGCCGTCACGTCGCGCTTCTTCTGGAGTGATCGAAGGGGCACCGACACGGCGGCGGTCAACTTCGCCCCTTGAAGCTGCAGTGCGTCAACGACGCGCAGCACCATGGTGGTGTCGAATTTAGAGAGCGCGCGACGCATCACATCGTGTGGACTCGCGGATAGCACAGGCATTCAGTTCCTACTTCTCGTCGTTGAACTATAGGTTACGAGATTAGATGTCGTTACTTTGGACCTTCGCGTCACCTAACCACCTCGGACCGTCCTGCTTCGCCTCGCCCCGCCGCTACGTTGATCTGATCACTCGTAGAAGTTCATAATCGCGCGATCGCAACTCCTCGCGGGAGGCGTCGATGGTGAGGGGGACAGACGAGTCCGGTCACCGACTCAGTCACCCTTGCGACTCGGCCACGCTCGCTCTGGCGATACGTGCCGAGCGGCCCCGGCGCCGTGACGGTTAGGCCTGTCGTGTGGAGAGCGCGTTGGAGCGCTCGTCCCCAGGGGCGACACAAGATGAGCGGGTGAACATGGTGACGTGGCCGGGTGATCTAAAGTCGGTGATTCGACCAGGCGACATCATCGCGAATCTGATCATTCGTCCGCGTCGGGCTCCTCAATAATGGTCCGCACGACCACGTCCAAGAAATGCCCCGTGAATCAGTGGTTCGCAACTGCGAGTCGCTCAGTCGCGTTGGTGCCGAGTTCCATTGCGGTCCTTCACGACGGCAGGCATTCCTCGCGCCTCAGCAAGTACAACTTCCAGCGAGACTCATTTCAACCCCGCTGTGGGACCGTCGCCGAACGACGTCATCTTCTTGCGCACGTATCGAGAAGGGTGACGCTCCGAAAATTACTTGAGGAGGTGTTTGGCCACCACCACTCGCTGGACCTGATTGGTGCCCTCGTAGATCTGGGTGATCTTGGCGTCACGCATGAAGCGCTCAACTGGAAAATCCTTCGTAAAGCCGTATCCACCCAGGAGTTGTACGGCGTCGGTGGCGACACTCATCGCCGTGTCAGAGGCGAAGGACTTGGCTGCAGCGCCGAGATAGTTAAGGTTGTGATCCGGATCACCGGCGTCAATGGTGGCGCACGCCGCGTAGACGAGCGCGCGCGACGCCTCGGCACGAATCGCCATATCGGCGAGCATGAAGCGCAAACCCTGCAGTTGCGCGATCGGCGCACCGAAGGCCTTTCGCTGAACCATATAGTTCGCGGCGTAGTCGATAGCCGCCTGGGAGATCCCCACCGCCTGGGCACCGATGGTGGGACGGGAGCGGTCAAGGGTATGCATGGCGATGCGAAAACCTTGCCCCTCCTCGCCGATTCGGTGCGAGAGGGGTACCCGAACGTTCTCGAAAACCACTTCGCCGGTGGGGGAAGCGCGCAGTCCCAATTTGTCTTCGTGGTTGGGGAACTGGATCCCCCAGTCCTTTTCGACTAAGAAGCAGGTAATGCCGTGACTCTTCGCCGACGGCTGCGTACTGGCGAACACCGTGTAGGTGTCCGACACGCCCGAATTAGTGATCCAGTACTTCGAGCCATTCAAGACGTATTCATCGCCCACCCGCTCCGCACGGCAACGCATCGCGGCGACGTCTGATCCGGCGTCAGCCTCCGAAAGGCAATAACTCGCTTGGGCGGTTCCCGCCGCGATTCTTGGCAGATAAGTCGCCTTGAGGTCGTGGGAGCCAAAATTCATCACCGGCAACATCCCGAGCTTGGATATCAACCACGTGACCGAGGTGGACGCACAACCGCGCGCGAGCTCCTCGGCCACGACCGCCTGGGTCACCATGTCAGCGCCGACGCCCCCGAACTCCTCGGGGACCCAGAGCGCGGGCAAGTCCATCTCGACACAAGCATCCCAACTGTCCTGGGGGAACATTTGCTCCCGGTCGTAACGAGCGGCGTGAGGAGCGACACGTTGGTCGACGAACTCCTTGAGCACATCTCGGAACGCCCGTTGCTCCTCGTTCAATACGAAACTCATATCGGCTCCTCGTTGAGACGTCTACGACTGTGGGAAGAGCTGGTCCTCGGTGACGGCATCGACGAAACGTCGCTGGGCCACGTAACTATGCGCGATTCCCGCGAAAACGGCCCGTGGGGCCGCGCTGTCTCCCCGCAGTCCGAGTACGTCCAGGGCCACTCGGACGTCATAAATGGTCGGGCCGCGCCCGGCCAGGCTGGCGCGCTTCGCCGCCACCAGGGCGACACCCACCACCGCGTCGTGGTGGTCGACGCCTGGAACGTGGAGCGACACGCATTCGTGCTGGGCCAGAGTCAGGGCGTAGCCCTCGCCGGGGGCGTTGGTTCCACTCAAGGGTCCGGTGGGAGCGTGGCGAAGGAGTCCGGCCTTCTTCGCGCGACCCACTTCGGGAGTCGACGTCTTTTCCGTAGGGCGTACTTCCCCACTACGAGAGACGGGAGAGAAAGTGGGCTGCGTCACGCTCCGAGACTACCCTCCCGTGAGTCAGACCCTGGTCAGCCAGCTCTCGTACACGGGCAGCTCACCACGTACGGCCTTGAAGTACGCGGCCTGGACCGCCTTGGTGATGGGTCCGGGCACCCCCTCGCCCACAACGCGATCGTCCACCGAGCCGATGGGCACCACTTCGGCCGCCGTTCCGGTGAGGAACGCTTCGTCCGCGATATAGAGGTCGTCACGGCGTAACGCTTCAAAGCTCACCTCGTAACCCAAATCCTTGGCGATTGTCACGACGCTGTGTTGGGTGATGCCCGCCAGCGCTCCCGCCTCGGAGGGTGGAGGAGAGATGATCAGGCCCTCGCGCACGACGAAGAGGTTCTCTCCCGTGCACTCCGAGATGCGACCGTCGGGTCCGAGCATGATCGCCTCGTCGTAACCCGCCTTAATCGCCTCCACCTTGGCCAAGGTCGAGTTAACGTACCCGCCCACGGTCTTGGACGCGGTGGGCATCGAATTCGGTGCGTGACGCAGCCACGAGGATACTTTCATACGCACGCCGTTCTCGAGGCCGTGGTCACCGAGGTAGGCGCCCCAGGGCCACGCGGCGATGGCGACATTGACGGGACAGTTCAGCGGATTGATTCCCATTTCCCCGTAGCCCAAGTAGACCAAAGGACGCAGGTAGCACCCGTCGGCGAGGTCATTGACTCGCACCACTTCCACGCAGGCATCCACCAATTGGTCGAGAGTGAACGGGACGTCCATCATGAGAATCTTGCAACTACGCATCAACCGCGCGATGTGCTCACGCAGACGAAAGACCGCCGGACCCTGCGCGGTCCGGTAGGCCCGAATACCCTCGAACGCGCCCGTGCCGTAGTGCAACGTGTGGGTCAAGACGTGCGTCGTGGCGTCCACCCAGTCGACGAGTTGACCGTCCATCCAGATCTTCTTCGTAGGGGTGATGGGCATTTACAACCTTTCTAATAGTTGATTCGTGATTCCCGACGTCCCCAGGATCGAGGCGTCACCCTCGAAGTCTCTCACTGCGCGGGCGATACGTGTGGCCGCCTCGTCCTCGCCGAGGTGTTCGAGCATCAAAACGGCTGAGGAGACCGCGGCCAAGGGATTGGCTCGATTGGTGCCCACGATGTCGTGCGCTGCGCCGTGCACCGGCTCGAAGAGCGAGGCCCCGGTTTTCGTCGGATTGATATTGCCGCTCGCCGCGAAACCGATCCCTCCGGTGACCGCGCCGGCGAGGTCGGACAAGATATCGCCGAAGAGATTGTCGGTGACGATGACGCTATAGCGACGCGGGTCCTCCACCAGATAGATGCACGCCGCGTCAACGTGGTGGTAGTCGACTGCGACGTCGGGATAGTCGCCTTGGACGTCGGTCATCACCCTGGACCAGAGATCGCCCGCGAAGGTCAACACGTTGGTCTTGTGCACCAGGGTCACTTTGGGCCGCGCGCAGTGTCGCGCGCGCTCAAAGGCGTAGCGCACACAACGCTCGACCCCGAATCGAGTGTTGACCGATCCCTGGGTCGCCACCTCGTAGGGGGTTCCTCGACGCAACACGCCGCCCTCGCCCGCGTAGGGGCCTTCGGTGTTCTCGCGCACAATAGCGAAGTCGCAGCCCTGCGCCAACGAACCCGCCACCCCACGAAACGGCCGATAATTAATGAAGAGGTCGAGGCCGAAACGAAGACGCAATAACAACCCCCGCTCCAGAGTGCCCCCGGGAATTCGAGTATCGCCAATCGCCGGTCCAATGGCGCCGAGCATGAGGGCGTCAAAGCCGCGCAGTTGCTCCAGGGTTGCCTCATCGAGGACGAAGCCATCGCGGAGATACCTCGCCGCGCCGAGATCGAAGTGTTCGGTCGTCATCACGACGCCCGCCGCCCGCACGACCTCCAGGGCCGCCTCGGTCACCTCGGGGCCGATGCCGTCGCCGCCGATAACGCCGATCGAGTGAACGCGTTGGGTCATGAGTCGCCTCCTTGTTCCCCCCATTTTGTACCGAGGGCGCTAGTTTGAGCAAAACCGCACGCTTTTAGCGAGGACCGACTCGGTAGAATCTGAGTCGCTGCATCTAGTTAGGGACGTGTCATGGCGACCGAAATTCACCGCATCACTCAAGAGACACTCGACAAGCTCCGCGAGGAGTACCACCACCTGACGACGGTGGGACGCACGGATATCGCACGCGTCATCGAGACCGCCCGCTTGTTGGGGGACCTCAGCGAGAACGGCGACTACCACGCCGCCAAGGACGAACAGGGGAAGATGGAGTCGCGGATTCGCCAGATCGATAACGTACTGCGCAATCACGAACTCGTCGAACGCGACGAACACGCGGGAGCGGTGCAGCACGCATCCATTGTGCAGATCGTCTACGGGGGTGACGATCCCGAGGACTTCCAGGAATTCTTCATCGGCTCCATCGAGGAGAAGCCCGACGGCGTTCTCGTCGCCTCGCCGACGTCACCACTCGGCACCGCACTCCTAGGCCGGGCGGTCGGCGACCTGGTGGAGTACGAGGCGCCGTCCGGGGTGCTACACGTCGAGATTGTGGGGATTCGCTAAACATGGCCGGACGAACGCTCTACGAAAAGATTTGGGAAGAACACCTGGTCGCCGCGTCTCCGGGCGAACCCGCCGTCATCTACATCGACCTTCACCTGGTGCACGAAGTCACCTCACCCCAGGCCTTCGACGGCCTTCGGCTCAACGGTCGTTCGGTTCGTCGACCCGACCGCACACTCGCTACCGCGGATCACAACGTCCCCACCGATTCCTTGTCCGTGCCGGTGTCGGACCCGGTGTCACGACGCCAACTCGAAGCGCTCGATGAGAACTGTCAGGAATTTGGCATCACCCTCTTTCCCCGCGGCCATGAGAATCAGGGCATCGTTCACGTCATCGGACCCGAACTCGGCGTGACTCAACCCGGCATGACGATTGTTTGTGGAGATTCGCACACTTCCACCCACGGCGCCCTCGGAGCCCTCGCCTTTGGCATTGGTACCAGCGAGGTTGAGCACGTTCTCGCCACCCAAACCCTGCCCCAACAACGGGCCAAAACCCTGGCGATGAACGTCGAGGGCCGCGCGCCCGAGGGGGTGAGCGCCAAGGACATCGCTCTGGCGGTCGTCGCGAAACTGGGCACGGGCGGTGGTGCCGGTTACGTCGTGGAGTATCGAGGCGAGGCGATCCGCGACCTTTCGATGGAGGGTCGAATGACACTGTGCAACATGAGTATCGAAGCGGGGGCGCGCGCGGGTGTCGTCGCCGTTGACGACACGACAATCGACTATCTGCGCGGTCGACCCGGCGTACCCTCGGGCGACGCCTTTGAAGATGCCGCGCGCCGTTGGCGCGAGTTCGTCAGTGACGAGGACGCCACTTTCGACCACGTCGTCACCCTGCGCGCCGAGGAATTGGCACCCTTCGTCACCTGGGGTACTAATCCCGCCCAGGTCGTGGCGCTCACCGGTGTCGTACCTGGTCCCGATGATTACTCGGATCCCGACGTCGCCAGCACGACTCAAAGGTCCCTCAGCTACATGGGTCTGACCCCGGGCACGCCCATCAAGGAAATCCCCGTCGACGTGGTGTTCATCGGCTCGTGTACCAATAGTCGCATTGAGGATCTGCGGGCCGCGGCCGCGGTCGCCCGAGGTCATCACGTCGCCAACTCGGTGCGAGCACTCGTCGTTCCCGGTTCGCATCGAGTGAAGACTCAAGCGGAGACCGAGGGCCTTGATCAGATCTTCCTCGACGCCGGTTTCGAATGGCGCGAGCCGGGGTGCTCAATGTGCCTCGGGATGAACCCTGATCAATTGACGTCGGGCCAACGTAGCGCCTCGACCTCGAATCGGAACTTTGAGGGTCGTCAGGGGCGCGGAGGTCGGACCCATTTGGTCTCGCCGGTCGTCGCCGCGGCGACCGCCATCCTCGGACGATTCGCCACCCCCGACGAGGTAGACGCATGAGGGCCGTGCGCGTGATCCAAGGGCGCGCCGTGCCGATGGAACGTTCCGACGTGGATACCGATCAGATCATCCCCTCGAACTGGCTTAAGCGCGTCGAACGCACGGGCTTCGGCCGAGGACTCTTCAGCGAATGGCGCGACGACGCGAATTTCGTCTTGAACGACGCACGTTTCGCGGGCGCCACCATCTTGATCGCGGGTCCCCGCTTCGGCACTGGGTCCTCGCGCGAGCACGCGGTGTGGGCGTTGATGGACTACGGATTCGACGCCATCATTGCGCCGTCCTTTGGTGACATCTTTCGCAACAATTCCTCTAAGCAGGGTCTGGTCATCGCCGAACTCGCCACGACTGATGTCGAGGAACTCATGGAGTACGTTCGAAACCATCCCTCTGACATGGTCGTGGTGGACGTGGAATCAGGTCTGGTCGAAGTTCCGACTACCGGTTGGCAACGCAACTTCGTGCTCGATCCCATGACGCGTGAGCGTCTCCTCAATGGATGGGACGACATCGATCTAACATTGCGCCACGCCGAGGACATCACTGTCTACGAAGTATCGTCACGCGCCCCGACACTACGCGGCCTCTTCGACCGCGCCGGACACGTCATCGCCCATTAACACTACGAAGTGAAGACAGCCTGACGGATGAGTTCCTCGTTGGCTTGACGGTGGCGCCACACGGCCAGTCCGCCCACCACCGCGCTGGCGAGTCCCGAGCACGTCGTCGCGATGAGCGGCGCCCACAGGTGAATCTCGCCGTAGTAGATCACCCACAACGTCGAGCAGCCCACCCCGATGAACCACGAGGCCGATGAGACGCCGCTGGCGTCGCGTACGCGAATGAGTTGGACGAATTGTGGCCACCGCACCAACGTCATTGCGACCCCCGTTCCGTACACGCTCGCCGACCACCCACCCACTAGGGCAGGAGCCAGACAGCACACTACGAAGACACCCAGGGCCTGTAGCGAACCGCGCCGATGCCGTAACGGCGCGAGTCGGAACACGATCGCGAGTTGGAACGGCCAGCACAAGAGACTGCCCCAGATCACCGCCATGGAGTGTGCGCTGAACGCGCCGTAACTGATCCAGAACCCTCCAATCAGGCTAAATAACAACCACGTCGCGAGGGAGACCCCTTCGACCCCCTGGTCCGACACCCGACGATATTGTGCGACGACGGCCCATGTCCCCACGACGACTGCGGACCAGGACACAACAACGATGAGGGCATGGGACATTCCTCCAGGCTAGGGCGCAGTGGGACTAGCGACGGCGATTCGCGGCGGAAATGACGGCGGCCAGCGACGCGTCGAGGATCGACGAACTCATGCCGACGCCCCACCAGGTCGCGCCGTCGAGACCTTCGGCCTCGACGTAGGCCACTGCCGACGCGCCCGAACCCGCGGTGAGCGCGTGTTCGGTGTAGTCACGCACCGAGAAGTTGATGTCCATCTCGTTGCGTAGACCCGCCATCAACGCGTCAATGGGACCATTGCCTTCACCCTTGACCGTCACGTGATGTCCGTTGACCACGAGTTGGGCGAAGATACGTGTCTGGTTCTGGTCAGCGGCGACCTCGCTGGACAACAACTGGATCGTCGGATTCTCGGGCAGATAGGTGGTGGTGAATACATCCCAAATCTGCGCCGGCGAGATCTCAGTACCGGACTGTTCGGTCACTTTTTGGACGTGCTTGGAGAACTCGACCTGCATCGCGCGTGGTAGTTCGAGCCCGTGTTCGGCGCTCAACAGGTAAGCGACACCACCCTTCCCCGACTGCGAGTTGACGCGGATTATTGCCTCGTAAGTACGCCCCGTGTGCTTGGGGTCAATCGGGAGATACGGTACCTCCCAAACGTCGTACGCATCCCCGATAGCGGTCATGCCCTTTTTGATCGCATCCTGGTGCGAGCCCGAAAACGCGGTGTACACCAACTCGCCGACATAGGGATGGCGCGGATGAATTGGCAGACGATTGGCGTACTCCGCCACGTGACGGGCCCTGTCGATGTCACGGACGTCGAGTTCGGGGTCGATACCCTGCGAGAAAAGGTTTAAGGCCAGATTCACCACGTCCACGTTCCCGGTGCGCTCACCATTACCAAAGAGTGTTCCTTCGACCCGGTCGGCGCCGGCGAGGACGCCCAGTTCGGCCGCCGCGACGCCGGTGCCGCGGTCGTTATGAGGGTGAAGGGACAAGATGATGGCGTCGCGGCGCTGTACGTGACGCAAGAAATATTCAATGGCGTCGGCGTACAGATTGGGCGTGTACATTTCCACCGTCGCGGGCAGGTTCAAGATGAGGGGACGCCGGGGGGTGGGATCAATGACGTCGATGACCGCGTTGCACACCTCCAGTGCGTAGTCCAACTCAGTCCCGGTGAAACTCTCGGGCGAATATTCGTAGCGAAATTCCGTATCGGGTGACGTTGCTTCGAGGGAACGACACAGGGCCGCGGCCTCGAGGGCGATCTGCTTGATACCGGCTTGATCAAGGCCAAAAACCACGCGGCGCTGCAGGGTCGAGGTGGAGTTGTAGAAGTGCACGATGGCCTGGCGCGCGCCGTGCAGTGATTCGTAGGTTCGGCGGATCAGGTCCGCCCGGCACTGGGTCAAGACCTGGATCGTCACGTCTTCGGGAATGAGGTCTTGGGTGATGATGTGGCGTACGAAGTCGAAGTCGGGCTGGGACGCCGAAGGGAATCCGACCTCGATCTCCTTAAAGCCCATGAGAACGAGATGCTCGAACATGACGTTCTTTCGCTCGAGGTCCATCGGGTCGATCAGTGCCTGATTCCCGTCGCGCAGGTCCACGCTGCACCAGATCGGGGCCTTAATGAGTCGATTGTTCGGCCAGGTGCGATCCGTCAGGTCCACGGGCACGGTCGCGCGGTACTTGTGATAGGCCATTGGACTGGGCTGTTGAGGGTGGCCCCGCATGGTGATCCTTTCAGAATGCATTATCCGCGAGAAACAAAAAACCCCCGCCAGAGCGGGGGTGACGGGCGAGTAACAACTCGCCCTATCGAAGAAGCAGGTCGCGGTAGTTGATAGTCACGTCCCCACTGTACCGCGTCGCGGTGCACCGTGGAGAGGGACGCTAAAGTGAGTTTCATGACCCTCTTAAAGATCCTTCTCAAAGTCATGGTGCTGTTGTTGGTCGCGGCCGCGATCGCTGGAGTGGTGGCGATGCTCAAGAAGCCTTCCGCGGAACCCGTGTCGTTCGAGCACTGGCCCGACGTACCGAGCAAGACTGCCGCCTAACCTGTTCTACGAACCCCGTTCGTAGGAGAAGACATGACAGAAATGCAATACCGCCGCCTCGGCGGTACCGGCTTGCAGGTGAGCGTACTGTCCTTCGGTAGTTGGGTGACGTTCGCCAACGCCGACCAGATTGAAACGACCGCCCAGGCCGCCGAGTGCTTGGCCGTCGCCAAAGAGGCGGGCGTCAACTTCTTCGACAACGCCGAGGGCTACGCCGCGGGGGAATCTGAGCGCGTGATGGGCGCGGCGTTTCGCCAACTGGGTTGGCAACGCCACGAGTACGTCGTGTCCACCAAGCTGTACTGGGGCCTGCACAATGTCCCCAATATGAAGAACACGCTGAATCGCAAGTACCTCACCCAGGCGATCGAAGGATCGCTGGAGCGCTTCGGTCTGGAGTTCGTCGACCTGGTGTACTGCCACCGACCCGACCCCGCCACTCCGATCGAAGAGACCGTGTGGGCCATGAGCGAAATGGTCTCACGGGGCCAGGCGCTCTACTGGGGGACCTCGGAGTGGTCCGCGGACGAGATCCGCGCCGCGTGGGACATTGCCGAACGTCACCACTTGCACAAGCCCGTCGTTGAGCAACCCCAATACAACATGCTGCATCGCGACCGCGTAGAGGTGGAGTACACCCGCCTCTACGACGACATCGGACTGGGTACCACTATTTGGTCCCCACTGGCCTCGGGCCTGCTCACCGGCAAGTACCAGAACGGCATCCCCGAGGGTTCGCGCGCGTCACTGCCGGGCTACGAGTGGCTGCGCGCGTCGCTCACCGACCCGGCGCAACTGACGAAGGTTGACGCACTCCTGGCGATTGCGGCCGACCTGGGCGTCGCGCTCTCTCAGTTAGCCCTGGCGTGGTGCGTCAAGAATCCGCGCGTGTCGACGGTGATTACGGGGGCGTCCTCGGTCCAACAAGTTCGTGACAACATGACCGCATTGGACGCGATCGAGTTGCTCACCGACGAAGTGATGGCCCGTATCGACGTGGCGACCAGGGGCTAGTACCACCTCGCGGTCCCGTCGAGACTCACCGTACACCCGTGACATTGCACGGTGACTTTGACGTCATCATCGTCGGAGTCGGCCCGGCGGGTCTTCGCGCCGCCCAGACAACAATCGACGCGGGGCGCAGTGGGGTGTTGCGTGAATCACCGGACCGGGTGGGCGGTCGCCTCCACTCGAACAACTTCGACGGCTTCGACATCGATGACGGGTTTTAGCTCGTCAAGCCCGCCCACCCCGAACTGGTCAGCTCGAGCGTCCTCGAGGGCATCGACCTCCGTCGTTTCGGGCACTTCGGCGACGGTGACACATGGATCGATCAGGACGATCCACGTGGCGCGTCGCCGCGGCGTTGACCCGTCGGTACGTCTCGACGCGTTGGGATTGGCCCACTTGATGATCGAGGTACACGGACGTTCGGCACGGTACCTGCGGCGCACGTCCGACGTCGCCACCCGCGACAGCCTGCGGGGACGAGGCAACAACGCTCGGGCGGTGAACGACCTCCTGCAACCGTTTCTTCGCGGAACCTTGAATCGATGACGAGTTGGGCGCGTCGTGGCAGTACAGCGAAATGGTCCCCAAGATCTTCACGCGGGGCCCTCCGGGCACGCGCGCGGCCGGAATTGCTGCGTTGGCCTTCACCCTCGCGCCTCGACTACCCTCCACCGCGATTCACTTAGGGGCACCTATTCGGTCGGTCGAGGCGAACGCTGTGGTGACCAACCTGGCTCACTACCACGGCCGACACGTGCTCGTGGCGACGGACCCCACCAGTGCCCATCATCTCGTCGGTTCCCGCGACGTGGCCTGGCACTCCCAGACGACGCGGTGGTGGTCGCTCCCGCGCCGCGAGGCGAGCAACCAACTTCGCGTCGACATATAGTCACCTTCGGTCGAAAGTCGCGAGAGAGCGCACCCGCGTTGTTTCTTCGTCGCCGCCGCGTCCACTGAATCGCGCGACGCCGGCTGCGACATCGAGGTGCGAAACGAAGTAGCACCTCTCTTCGGATCTGAATCACGAGAGATCGAACTGGTTGAGCGAACGTAGGTGAGGCGAGTCTTCTCCCCGCTCAACGGTCAACTACTGGCGCTTCGTCCCCAGAACGTGGGTTCGATTCTCGTGACCGGCGACTACCTCCAAACACCCTCTTCAAGACGCAATGGTTGGACGCCGTGCCGCTCAGTGGGCGCCGCGCACAATGGCCCGTTAAAACTTCCCCAAAACTATTGTCGCGACCGCGTGAAGCTTAAAGGGCGGGCGTGGCGGATGGCCGAGGGCGGTCAGGGCCGCCTGGCGGACCGCGATCGCGACGACTTTCGCTTCCATAAAGTTGTTGCGAACGACAATCTTCTCCGCGGGGGTCTGAGCGGCGTTGAGTCCCGAGATTTCGGTCTCCAGCGCCACCGAGATGGCGCGGACGAAAGTCTGTTCGATCACCGCACGCTCTTGGTCGTACAACTTAAGGGCGTGGCGATACTGCTGCACCGTCGTAATAATGCCCGTCCCCCCATCCTGGGCCGAGGCCACGAGGGGAACGGCCAAAGTAAGAGAAGTCACGCACAGCAGTGCCACCATCACGCGAATCGCCAGCGCCTTCACGGAGAATCCTTCCTCTTGGTCATCCAATCTAATTGCCCGTACTTAGAAATCCTTGTGAAGTCGACAGGAGATGGTTGTGAATGTGCTGCGCACATATTGGTCCAATCACACAGCGGTCGCGGCGCCCGGTACGCTCCTCCTATGGTGAAACGCTCATGACCACAGTACTAGTCGTCGACGACGAATCGGGAGTTCGCGACCTCCTGAGCGACGCCCTACGCTTCGCGGGCTACGACACCGAGGTGGCGAGCCACGGGCGAGAAGCCCTGGAGTTGTGGCGAGTCAAGCGCATTGACTTGTGCGTGGTCGACATCAACATGCCCACCATGGACGGCTTTGAGTTCCTCGAGACACTCCGCAAGTCCGACCTGACCACGCCGGTGTTGTTACTCTCGGCGCGTGACTCGTCCGACGACATCGCCCGAGGACTTCGCTTCGGTGCGGACGACTACGTACGCAAACCCTTCAGTGTGGAGGAATTGCTCCTTCGCGTTGGAGCCATCCTGCGACGCACTCGGGGCATCGAGAGCGAGGTACTGACCTACTCCTGCGGCCCTCTCACGATGGACACTGATCGCCACGAAGTCACCTACCAGGGGGACATCGTCGAGCTGTCGGCAACGGAGTTTCGTCTACTCGAGATGCTGATGAGTCGACTCGGTCGACTGGTGACCCGCGAGCAGTTGCTGCGCGATATCTGGGGAATGGACTTCGAAACCGAGACCACGGTGGTGGATACCTACATCTCCTACCTTCGCCGCAAGGTCCACCACGACAACTTCACTCCCATCACCACCGTGCGCGGCGTGGGTTTTAAAATGGTGGAGCCCGCACGCGGCTTGTGAAGCTCTCGGTACGTCTGACCATCCTGCTCATCACTCTGACGGTCGTGATGGCGTTGGTGGTGGGGTGGTTTGCGGTCAATTACTCCACGCAGTCGCAGTACGCCGACATTGACGCCGAGATCAACGCCGTCATTTCGAGTGGTGCGGGTAACCCCATCGCCGCTCTCAGCGACGCCAATTACGTCGTCTCGACCAACTCCTACGACGTCACCGTCGACCTCATCGACGCGGGTGGGGTCGTCACCCAGATCTCCGCAGGGAGCACTCCCCTCAAGAAAGCGCCGCGGCTCGTCGACGTCAAGAACTCGCTCACGGCGATTTCCTCGTCGCGCGACCTGCCCGGTTTCCTCTATCGATCAGAGAGCGCTGGCGGCGGCGCCTACCTTTTGGTGGCGGCGTCGACCAGCGCGATCGCGCGAGCGGCCCACCGACTCGAGGAGAAAGTCGCGATTGTCGGTCTTCTCGCGGCACTGCTGAGTATCGCGGTGGCCTATCTCTTCACCAACCGTGACATCCGGTCGGTCAATCGGCTCATCGACTTCGCCGGCGAGATCGCCCACGGACAGGACGCCTCGATTATCCCCCCCGAAGCGGGGGGACCCGAGATGCGAGAACTCCGAGCGTCCCTCGTCACCATGGTGGGCTCGCTGCAGCGGGCCATCGAAATTGAACGACGATCGAGTCGCGAGATGCAACGTTTCATCGGCGACGCATCGCACGAACTGCGCACGCCGCTCACGGTGATCAAGGGCTACAGCGAAATCCTCGAGCGACCCGGTCTGGACGACGCTATGCGCACTCGAGCGCTCGAGCGAGTCCAGCGCGAGGTAGTGCGGATGGATTCTCTGGTGACGGATCTTTTGTTCCTGACTGAAGTTCGAGAAGCCGGGAAATTGCACCCGTACTCGGTGCCACTGAGCGACGTCGTGAGCGACGCTCTGAGTAATTTTCGCCTCGACCATCCCTTGCGTCGAGTCGGTGCGCGGATCCGGCCCAACGTCTGGGTGAGCGGACGGTCGGAGTACGTGGAGCGCCTCGTCAATAATTCTCTGTCCAACATCGCGCGCCACACGCCCGAAGATGCCCCGGTCGATGTCACGTTGCTCGTCGAAGGGACCCGGGCCGTCCTACGTGTCGACGACGGCGGCCCGGGTCTCCCCGCTGAGGCCTACGCACGCGACGCGCGTCAATTCCAACGATTCGACCCCGCGCGCTCGCGCGACTCGGGCGGAACGGGACTGGGCATGAGTATCATGTCCGACATCGTCATTTCGTTGGGTGGGACGATGACCTTGAGCCAGAGTCCCCTCGGCGGGCTCCGCTTACGCTTTGAGATGACCACCGCGTCGCCACCGTCCGATGACGACCACGGCGACCTGGTGGTAGAGAGCTAGGAACACTCTGTGGGTCCAGCACTCGTCAACGAGAGGAACGTGAAGGCGGTGACCGCGAGGGAGTACGGGACAGAGACATCTCGCTGGCGAGCCGCCGAAGTGCGACCGACGCCATCCTCACCGTGTCGTGGCACGGGGTACCAATATGGTCAACCATGATCGACGCGATTCGTTCCTCGATTCCAACGAAGACGCGGCGGTGATCACGTCGGGAGAAGAGGTCGGAGACCTCAGCCGAGCCACACCTTGCCCCAAGGACGACGTGGCTCACCTGGTCGACCACATCGTCGAAGCGGGCCACCGGGCGGCCGCGGCCGGACGAGGAATGACGCCCTCACCCGCACACGACTACCCTCACGTAGCGCTGTCGCACGCGGTCGGTCACGTACGACCCGCCGGCGAATACGCGGCGCGGACCTGGGACGACGTATTCAGCCGGTCATCGACGTTCAACCATGCCCTGGGATGAGGAGGTTGCGGGATCCACCCGGGTCGACATCTACCTGGCGCGGCTAGCGGCCCACGCCAGGGACCTGGCCCGTGCCACCGAACCGTGCGACCAGTTGGACACGTCAATCCCAATCACGGCGCTCGATGGGTCCCGGTCTCTGATCAAAATCCAATGCCGGGACATGGGGGAACCAGGATCTCCGTTCGCAATGGAACTCGCGCCGCCCGCGGGTACCGACGATGGGGAACGCCTCGTCGCCTTCACGGGACGCGACCCTCGAGCGCCCCTGGGCCGGTCGGCGTGTGCCAGGTGTCCCGTCGTCGACGCACGACGCCACGCTGTCTGGTGCCCCGCGCGGTCTTGACGACCGGTGCGGAGCCGTGCTGGGGTGCTACAACACGGGCGCGCAACATCGGTAGGAACGCGACGCCCGCGTCGATGGGCCCTACCTTCAGGGCAGGTCCTCGTCGTTGGCTCGACCGCGGCGTCGTTGTCGCGACCGACCGCTAACGCAACGAGATGAGGTGGATGTCGTCGATTCCCTCGGTCGCGCGCAATGTCTCCACCACCATCGCGGGAGTGGGCGATGCGGTGGACATCACCATGAGTGCGGTCCCCGATTTGTGATCTGGTCCCACGGCCATGGACGTGATCGATATTCCGGCCTCGCCCAGCGCGACGCCCACGAGTCCGATCATGCCGGGTCGGTCGTTGTTGCGCACGACGAGCATCGACGACGCCGGAGCGATCTCGACACTGTGCCCGTCGACGCTCACCACACGCGTCTCGACGCGCGTTCCCACGGTCATCAGCGTCCCGGAGACCGCGTGGTCCCCGGACCGTACCGTGATGACGTTGACGTATTCGGGAGATTCGAGGGTCGAGACCTCCCCGTAGGTGATGGCGTGCTCTTGGGCCATTTGTGGTGCGTTCACGAACGAAGCACTGTCGTGACCCGTAGCGACCAGGAGTCCCTTGAGGGCGCACAAAGTGAGGATCTTCGTCTCCGACCCGGCGATCTCACCTTGGTAGATGACTTCGAGGTCGGCGGGTTCACCGTCCAAGAGACCACCGATGAAACGACCAAGCAATTCGGCCAGACCCATGAAGGGACGCACCATATTGGAGACCTCGCCGGCGGCGACATTGACGGCGTAGGGCACGAAATCCCCGGCCAGCGCGAGTTGCACCTGCTCGGCGATCGTCACGCCCGCTTTGTCCTGAGCCTCCACGGTCGACGCCCCGAGGTGGGGGACGACGACTACCGACGGTAGCTCGAAGAGAGGCGATTCGGTCGTGGGCTCCTTGGCGAAGACGTCGAGGGCTGCGCCCTGCACGTGTCCACTGCTGATCGCCTCCGCGAGGTCCGCCTCGTTGACAATCCCACCGCGCGCGACGTTGACAATGCGCACACCCTGCTTGGCCTTCTTCAACGACGCGGCGTTGAGCAGGTCCGTCGTCTCCTTGTTCTTGGGCAAGTGGATGGTGATGAAATCGCTCTGGGCCAGCAATTGGTCCAGGGACATGCTCTCGATGCCCATATGACGAGCGCGTTCGTCGGAGATATAAGGGTCGTAGGCCACCAGTCGCATGCCGAAGGCGTGGGCGCGCTGGGCGACGAGCGCACCGATTTTGCCCAGACCGATGATGCCCAGGGTCTTACCGTGCAGTTCCACGCCCTCCCACTTAGAGCGCTCCCATTTACCGTTCTTCAATGCGGCGTGAGCCTGAGGTATATTGCGGGCCTGCGCCAACAGCAACGCCATGGTCTGCTCGGCCGCCGAGAGGATATTCGAAACGGGTGCGTTGACGACCATCACTCCGAGTTCGGTCGCTTTGGCGACGTCGACATTATCCAGACCAATACCCGCCCGCCCCACCACGATCATGTCCTTCGCGGCATCGAGCGTCGCGGCGTCGACCTTGGTCGCGGAGCGAATGATCAGCGCGTGCGCGCCGGGTACCGCCTCGAGTAGTTGCTCCGGCGTCAACCCCAACCGCACATCGACCTCGTGGCCAGCGTTGCGCAATTCCTGGAGTCCAGACGCGGCGATTTCTTCGGTAACTAAGACACGGGCCACAAGGGGGGTCCTTTCGTTTTTCTGGGTAAAGCCTAAAGGGTTCTCAGCCGGCCGCCACGAGCGCACTGAAGCGTTCGAGGCCTTCGACTAAATCATCGTCGCCCAACGCGTAGCTGAACCGAAAGTATCCGGGCGTACCGAACGCTTCGCCCGGGACGACGGCGATCCTGATGGTGTCGAGCAACGATGCCGCCATCTCGGCAGAACTAGTGGCCACTCGTCCACCCAATTCTCGCCCGAACAGTCCAGTGACGTTGGGGTAACAGTAGAACGCACCCTCGGGCGCCGCACAGGTTACGCCGTCAATCTCGTTGAGCATCCGTGTCATGGTCAGTCGCCGTCGGTCGAAGGCGACGCGCATCTCCTCGACCGCACTCAGGTCCCCCACCAGCGCCGCTAGCGCCGCGCGCTGGGAGATGTTGGAGATGTTCGAGGTGGTCTGACTCTGGTAGTTCACCGCGGCACTCATCACGTCACTGGCGCCTATCATCCAGCCGATGCGCCATCCCGTCATCGAATACGTCTTGGCCACCCCATTGACCACGACCCAGCGATCGCCGAGTTCGGGAGTGACAACCGGCAACGACACGCTTCGCGCGCCACCGTACACCAGGTGTTCGTAGATCTCGTCGGCCATGACCCACACGTCGTGTTCGGCCGCCCAGCGCCCGATGGCGCCCACGTCGTCGGGGTGCACGACGGCCCCGGTGGGGTTGGACGGTGACACGAAGACCAGCAACTTCGTGCGCGGGGTACGGGCTCGCTCGAGATCCTCCACGGAAAGCCGAAAGCCCTCGGACTCGCTCGTCAGCACCGGTACCGGCACTCCTCCAGCTAAGTACACCGCTTCGGGGTACGTGGTCCAGTAGGGCGCGGGGATCAGGACTTCATCGCCGGGATTGAGCAGGGTCATGAACGTCGTGGCCACGGCGTGCTTGCCACCGTTGGTGACCAGGATCTGAGCCGGTGTCACGTCGAGCCCGGAGTCACGTTTGGTCTTCATGGCGATTGCCTCGCGCAACTCCTGCAAGCCTGCGGTGGGCGTATATTTATGGTTCCTCGGGTCGTAGCAGGCGGGGGCTGCAGCCTGT
>JAJZEN010000096.1 GCA_021828545.1 Actinomycetes bacterium | reverse complement strand
CTAGACCACCGCCTCTGGCGAAGCCACCGCCACGTCCGGTCGTCGCGCCGGGGACGGAGGCATTCACGTTGGCGATGATCACTCGCTCCCCGGCGCTCAGCCCCGATACGATCTGCGTTCGTAGGAGGTCAGTCGCACCCGTGACCACGCTGACCCTCTTTGACTTACCGTGGGACAAAATCAATACGAAACTTCTGGATCCGATGGTGTGCAGTGCACTCGTGGGTACGCTCAGCACGTTGGACGCGGTCTTGACGATGACCGAGACTTGGGCGCTTTGGCCCGCGAACAACGTCACCCGAGGCGTGGTCACGCTCAAGGTGACCGGATAGGTCGCCACTCCACTACTTATTGTGGCCTCCGGTGTGATCTGCGACACCACGGCGTCGATTGGTGTGGTGTCGCCGGCGGGGACCACGGTCGCGCGTTGGCCGACTTTGATATCGGCGATCTGCGTATCGCCGAGGGTGGTGTAAATATTGAATGAATTGGACCCCATCAAGACAATGGAGCCGCTCGGTAGTCCGGTGGTCGTCGTGGTGCTCGCGCTACTCGATGATCCACTCGCGGTGGTGTCGCCGGCCACCAGATTGACCTGGCTGATAGTGCCCGCGACGGGTGCCACAATGGTCCCCTGCGCCAACTGGGCCTGGTCGGCCGACAGCACCGAGGTAGCGCCTTGAATGGTGGCCTCGTCGATGGAGATCTGTTGGGGAGTAGCACCCGCCTTGGTCACCGCAAGGTCGCGTCGCGCGCTCGCCAGGTTCGCGACGTCTGCGGTAATGGTCGCCTGGGCCTGTTGAACGGCCTGAGCGTTCTTCACCCGGGTGGCGGGCACTTGACTCTGAGCGGACTGCAAGGCCAACTGGTCACTCTGTAGGGCCTGCTCCGCGGAGGTCACCGCGGCTCGCGCGGCGACGCACTCGCTGGAGGAGGGTTGAGCGGCACAGCCCCCCGAGGAGATCTTGTGGTCCAAGGCGAGTGTCGCCTGGTCACTTCGGACCTTCTGACTGGCCTGGGTCGCGGACAACTTCACGATGTTCAGGGCGGATGCGGCGGCGCTCTGTGCTTGGGAGTACGCGGTCTGATCATTCTGCAGCGCGGACTGTGCGCCGTTCAGCGCTTCCTGCGTGACGTCTTGTGCGGCGGTATCCTTCACCTGAGTGGCCGTCACTTGTTGGGTGGCCTGGGTCAGCGCCTGCGCGTCGGAAGTGACTTGGCTTTGCGCCTGAGCGGACGTCGCGACACTTTGGGCGTAGGACTGATAGTTGGACCCGCCGTTGGACGCGGTACAACTTGAGCCCACTGGAGTTTGCGCGGTCTCGCAGGCCAACAACAACTGGGCCTCGGTCGAGTAGTCCGCCGCCAATGTCGAATTGGCGGTGCTCTCGTTCGACTGGGCCGCCTGGAGGGTGTCGTTGGCGCTCGCCAGATTCTGGGCGTTCTCCGCCTCGGTATCGCTGAGTGCGGTTTGCGCGTTCGCGATAGCGCCCTGGGCCGAAGTGACGGACTCCTGCAAAGTTTGGAGCGTTTGGGCGTTCTTCACTTGGGTGGCGGCGACTTGCGACTGGTCGGTGACGAGAGTCTGTTGATCGGATTGCACGAGTTGTGCGGCCGAGGTCACCGTCGATCGGGCATCGGAACACTCACTCGACGAAGGGTCGTTGGCGCACCAATTCCGTGCGATGGACTCGTCGGTGGTGAGCGAGGATTTATCAGTGGTGATCTGGTCAGCGGCCGCCGTCACCGCCTGCTGGGAGAGAGCCAGATTCTCTTTGCCTCCCTGGTACGTCGACTCGAGGGCCTGACGAGCGCTGGACAACTGGATCTGAGCACTCGTGACACTCGACTGCGCCGCGGTCAATGACGAGGCGGTGGCTCCCGCCTCGTCGAGCGACAAGCGCGCCTCGTCCTCCATCAGGCTGGTAGTGGCCCCGGTCACCGCACTCTGCAGACTGGTGGTGTCGAGACTGGCGAGGATTTGACCAGCGGACACCTTTTGTCCCGGGTGGACGCTGACGGTCTTGACGACGCCCGCTACGTTGAAATTCAGGCCCACGGCGGTTCGTGGGACGACCGTCCCACTGGTCGCGATGGTCGAGCGGATGGTCGCGGTACTGACGGGGGCGGTGAAGTACGAAGCGCTCGATGAACTATTCGTCGTCACGACCCCGGCGACCGCGGCGCCGCACAGAATCACCGCCACCACCGCAGTGATCATTTTATGTGCCTTCACGGTGCTGGGCATCAGCCTCATCGGAGTACTGCTCCTCTTTCTGCACTCGTCCCCAACTCACCTCTCGCGGTCACTCTCGGGTCACTGAGAACATCGCCTCGCTCGCGACGTGAACTTCGGGTCGCCCAGAAGAAGGAAGCATCGCGTGGCGAGCACTCCACCGTCACGACCGAGTCCGTTCAATGGTCGATCTCCCTCTCCACAACGCGCGTCGAACGACCTCCGCCCGCGACGGGAAACCTCGCTCCCGTGGGTGGGCGATACCCGGGGGACGAGTCGGTTCGGCGGACGAGGTTGCATTGTTCACGAGGCCGAGTGTAGAAATTGAACCTGGAGGAGGACTAAGGGATTCTTAATTGTTACCTGGACGTCGCGCGCGAGAATCCGCGGCACCCAGCACGAGCTTCACGTCGGCGAAAGGGTCGCGGTGTGGGTCGGGACACTTCGTGTCCACCGACTGATTTATATTTTTAGAGTCATACTGGTCCAGTGAGCGCTGAGATCCTTATCGTCGAGGATGACGACAACCTCGCGTACGTCATCGACAAGACGCTCCAGCGAAGTGGGTACCAGGTGACCTGGGCAGCGAATGGGCTCGACGCGCTTCGTTTGGCGCAAAGGGACAGGCCCCCCGACGTGATGATTCTCGACGTGATGCTCCCCGATCTCAGTGGTTTTGAGATCTGCCAGCGTCTCCGAGCAGCTGGGGTCAACCTCCCGATTATCTTTTTGACCGCGGTCGACTCGGTGGGCGATAAAGTCAGAGCCCTCACGATGGGTGGGGATGACTACCTCACCAAGCCCTTCAGCGTCGATGAACTCTCCGCGCGCGTGCGATCCCTACTTCGACGCAGGAGCACGGTGTCGACGTCTCGCGTGACGACGTGCGGCGACGTTGTCATTGACGAGACCACGCACATCGTCACGAAGAACGGAACGCCCGTCGACTTATCGCCCACCGAATTTCGCCTCCTGTGCTTCTTCGTACGCAACGTCGGTAGGACTTCGACTCGAGAACAGATTCTTGACCACGTCTGGGGCAGTAATTTCCGTGGCGAATCAACGATTGTCGAATCCTTCGTCTCGCAGTTACGAAAAAAGATCGACACGTCGCCGCCCACCAGGATCCGCACGATTCGCAGCGTCGGTTATCGATTCGAGCGTCAGTGACCATTCGGTGAACCTACGTCTTCGGCTCACCTGTGCCGCCGCGTTCCTGCTCGGGGTGATCGCGCTCCTGGGCGTCGTGCTCGACGTCTCACTCGGATCGTCGGAATTACGTCAGGTCGATCAACAATTGCAACATTCCTCCGTGGTGGTTCGGACCCTCGACGCGCCGCCGAGTACACCTCAGCACCCTCACGCCAATAAGAAGAAATTTCTCGATGCGCGATTCAGCGGCTTCTATATCGCCACCGTCACGGACGGGCATCGCCGCGTCGTGGTGACACCCCTCGACGCAGGTCAATCCTCCCCACGGATGCCGCCCGCCGTCTCCACCCCGGGCCACGCTCCAAAGCTCTTCACAGTCGGTTCGATCTCGGGATCTCTCGAGTGGCGTGTCATCCTCGTCGCCAAACCACATTCGACGACTCATCTACTCGTAGGGGTCTCCCTGGCGGCGTTCAACGCGACAATGAACACCTTACGATTCGCACTTTTCCTGGCGGGTCTGGTGATTTTCGCGGTCGTGGTCGCCACGGGAGTGTGGGTCGCTCAACTGGGACTTCGCCCAATCGCCGAAGTCACCGATGCCGCCGACGCGATCACGGCGGGTGACCGGACGCGTCGGGTGTCGATAGTGCGTCAACGCACGGAGGCGGGCAAACTAGCCCAGGCGTTCAATCTGATGCTCGACGAGCAATTCGCGATGGAAACGCGTCTTCGTCAATTCGTGGCCGACGCATCACACGAACTTCGAACTCCCGTATCCGTCATCATCGGCATCACCGAGTTATGGCGCAAGGGTGAAATACGAAGTGAGGAGGAGCGTGACGAAGCGGTCCGTCGACTCGGTACCTCGAGCAAGCAGATCGGCGGACTCGTTGAGGACCTCCTGCTCCTCGCGCGTCTCGACGAGGGACGACCAATGGAGTGGACGCCCGTCAACTTGTCCCAACTGGTTGAGGACGTGGTGGCCGACACCCTCATCAACCACCCCGAGCGATCGATCACCGTCCACGTCGCCGAGCCCGCGGTGGTGGATGGTGACGCGGAGGCACTGCGTCGCGTCGTTAACAATGTGATCAGCAACGCCCTGCACCACACGTCACCCCACGCGGTCGTCGAGGTCCACCTCTCGCACAACGAAGTCCACGTGTGTCTGGACGTTGACGATTCGGGTCCCGGCATGACGCCCGATGAAGTCAGTCACGCCTTTGACAGGTTTTGGCAGGGCGACGCCGCCCGATCGCGTTCGGGTTCGGGCCTCGGCCTCGCCATCGTGCGTAGCATCGTGCTCGCGCACTCGGGCGAGGTCACCCTCGAGTCGAGTTCACGGACGGGCACTCACGTGAGAGTCGTCATCCCGCGCGAAAGAAACTTCCAGTCCGACCACGAGTCACTCGCCCCGAGCGCCATCACCTGAAGCCACCGCGCCGGGGCGTCGGGAGAACGGATCACGCGAATACCGCGAACGAGGTGCCACGCACTCCGCCAAGAAAACGAGGGGACCTGGGTGAAAGCAAC
>JAJZEN010000055.1 GCA_021828545.1 Actinomycetes bacterium | reverse complement strand
GAGAGTGGTGACGTCGTAGGGGACGACTGAAGTGAAATTGCGTGTCTCAACCACGCGACGCCACAACGTAGCGCAGGACACTTTCGTCGAAGTCGAAGTCGAAGTCGAAGTCGAAGTCGAAGTCGAAGTCGAAGTCGAAGTCGACGTCGACGGGTGGAGGGTGGAGGGTGCTCGCGGCGGGCTAGCCCGCTAGGTCCCCCACGAGGACATCGTCGGCGTCGACGATCCGGTACGCGTACCCCTGCTCGGCCAGGAAACGTTGGCGCCGCAGGGCGAACTCCTGGTCGTTGGTGTCGCGAGCCACCACGGAATAGAAGTGCGCCTTTCGCCCGTCGTGCTTCGGGCGCAGGATTCGACCCAGCCGTTGGGCCTCCTCCTGCCGGCTGCCGAAGGAGCCCGAAACCTGTATGGCCACGCTCGCCTCGGGAAGATCGATCGAGAAGTTGGCCACCTTCGAGACGACGAGCAAGTGGATCTCACCGGTGCGAAAGGCCGCGAACAGTCGCTCGCGTTCGGCATTGGGTGTCGCCCCGGTGATCACGGGAGCCCCCAGCTGCGCTCCGAGGGCCTCGAGTTGATCGAGGTACTGGCCAATGACCAGCGTGGGCTCGCCCGCGGCTCGCGCCGATGCGCACAGGGACGCGACCACGGCCACCTTCGACCGGGCGGTGGATCCGACGCGGTAGCGATCTGAGGCCTCGGCCAGCGCGTAGGACATGCGCTCGTCTTCGGTGAGGGTCACGCGAACTTCGGTGCACGCCGCCGGGGCGATGTAGCCCTGGGCCTCGATGTCGCGCCACGGCACGTCGAAGCGCTTGGGGCCGATGAGGCTGAAAACGTCGCTCTCCTTGCGGTCCTCGCGAACCAACGTGGCGGTCAAGCCGAGGCGGCGGCGGCTCTGGATGTCGGCGGTCATGCGAAACACCGGCGCGGGCAGCAGGTGCACCTCGTCGTACACGATGAGGCCCCAGTCCTCCTGCGAGAGCGCGTCCATGTGCGGGGTGAGGGCCCCCCTCTTCTTGATGATGATCTGGTACGTGGCAATGGTGACGGGACGAATTTCCTTGCGCTCCCCGGAGTACTCGCCGATCTCCGCCTCGCCGAGCGTGGTGTGGGCGAGCAGTTCGGCCCGCCACTGTCGAGCCGCCACCGTATTGGTGACCAGAATGAGTGTCCGACAAGAGATCGAGGCCATGGCCGCCATGGCGACGGCGGTCTTGCCGGCCCCACAGGGGAGCACCACCACGCCACTGCCCGAAGCGACGAAGGCGTCCGCCGCCTGGTGCTGGTAGGCGCGCAACGTGAACCCCTCGCGCTCACGCAAGTCGATCGGGTGGGCGGCCCCCTCGACGTAACCGGCGCGGTCGTCCGCCGGCCATCCCAGTTTGATGAGGGCCTGCTTCACTCGTCCCCGGTTCTCTCGGTAGACCGCGACGGTGTCGGGATCGATGCGCGGTCCCAGCAGCGCCGCAACGCTCGCCGTGCGTACGACCTCCTCCATGACGGGACGGTCCCGGGTCGACAGCACGAGGCCGTGTCGCGGGTCCTCCTCGAGCACGAGGCGGCCGTAGCGCGCCATCGTCTCGGCGACCCCGGTCAGCAACGACTCGGCGATCGCGAACCGGGACCAGCGCCGCAACGAGGCGCACACCTGCGTCGCTTCGATTCCCGCCGCTCGGGCGTTCCACAGGCCCAACGGCGTCATGCGGTAGGTGTGGACGTGCTCGGGTGAGCGCTCGAGCTCGGCGAAAGCGGCGATCTCCCGACGGCACTCCTCGGCGTCCGCGTGGTCGGTCTCGAGCAGCAACGTCTGGTCGGACTGCACGATGAGTGGGCCACCGCGGGTCTCTTTGGTCTCGGCCGCGCCGTTCACCATAGTAAATCCTCCTCCGCCGGGGTCAAGACTCTGACCCAACTGACCCGGTCCAACACGTACTTCTGATCAGTCCAGCGTGGGGCGACTTGTCCTCGCAAGGTGGTGGCCGAGACGTCGAGGACCACAACGCTCACCTCAGAGGGCTGGCCGCCCGTCGAGACGTAGGAAAGTCGGACCAGCCACTCCTCTTGCAGCGCCAACTCCAGCACGTCGACGATCTCCGCTCGCTCCCGCAAGATGTCGGTGGGTCGCTCAGGGTCGCCGTCCTCGCCGAAGTCCTCGTCGAAGTCCTCGCCGTGGTCGGCGGCGTCTCTCATTTCGAGCAACTCACGAAGGATGGTCATGCCGTCCTCGTCCACGTCACCGTCAGCGCCGATCAGAACCGCGGCCAGCCGTTCGATCTCGGCGGCGAAGGCCTCGGCTCCTTCGAGGTCGTTCGCGGGGCGTCGTAACAAGGTAGGGAGTTCCACTCCGCGTCCCGATGTCGGTCGCAGGCCCGACGTCGACGTCGCGGCCGGGTCGCCCGGCGTGCGCAGTAACGTCGCCGCGAGCGTCGCGGTGTCCGGCGAGACCGACGATTCGTCCGAACTGGCGGGCGCGAACTGGCGCCGCCAACGCTCCACGGCCCGGGCCGGTGCGCCCTTTGGTGTGGACGAGCGCTGCGCCGCGTGGTGTCCGGGCGCCTGTGCGACCTGTGCGCGGTGCCGAGTGGGCGCAGTGTGGACCGTCGCGCCGTCGCGGGATTCGCCGGTCGCGAGGTAACCCGCCGTTCGCAACACGGCCAGAACGACGTCGCTCGTCGGGGTCCCCACTAGGACGGTCGGCGCGATCAGGCGCAGTCCGAGTTTGGCCACGTGCTTATCGCGCACGACCTGGGCGGCCAGGGCGGGATCCTCGAAGCGAACGTAACATCCCGCCGGGCCCAGACGCACCTTCCCGTGACGTCGCTCGACGTCGTTCACCAGGTACTGCAGGGGTTGGGGAACCCCCTTGGCGGCGTGTTCGCCCATGAAGGCGAGTATCTGTTCGCCCGTGCGTCCCGCGTCGAAGGCTCGTCCGAGGGAACCCTCGCTGAAGCGATAGAGGGTGGCGGCACCGCGACCCTCGATGTCGGCCAATAACTCGAGTTCGCCTCGCACCACGGAGGGGGCCCGGCCCGAGACGAGAGCGGTGAGATCGGTCTGCAAAATGAGGTGCCACGTTCCCGCACCCGGTGCGGCCAGCAGGTCGCGCACCGCGGAGCGGTCACCCTCCAGGAGCGCCGAGGCCAGGGGGGTCGGTGCTCCGTCGACCGTGACGCCCAACAGTTCCATCTCCTCCATCGTCCAGCGCACCATGGTCAGGGCTGAACCCGGCACGTTGTGCCAGCGCATCGGAGCGTCCCACACCGCGAGCTGGACCAGCGCGTCCTCATCGGCGCGTTGCCCGGCGGGGAGTCCCCGCATCGCCCGCAATACGCCGCGGCGTTGCTCCGCGGCGTCCGAGTCGTAGTTGGCCCCGTACCCCAGGGCCGCGAGGGGTTTGCTGGTCCCTGACTCGGTGGAGCCAGCCAGGCTCGGGTACATTGACGTCTCTCGCCAGCTGAGGGCCAGGGCCCACCACCGATCAGCGGCGTCCAGGTCGCTCCACTCGTCGGCGACCGTGGTGGGCATGGCCACGGACTGGCGAGGGTCGGCGACGATCAGACCGGCGGCGGCGCCCATCTCGACCAAGCGAAAGGCCGCCCGTTCGGGGAGGTCAAGGACCCCGGCTAGTCGTCGCACCTCGCGTACGCCGACGCCACCGTCTTTCAGGAGCGCCGCCGGTTTCGAACCCCAGGCCTCGACGAGACGTTCGAGCGCATCGACCACCTTCGTCGCGCGACCCTCGGCGGCCGACGGGCTGACCGGGCTGACCGGGTGCGTGGTGATCTGGGGTCGCTGGTAGGACGCGACCGCGAAGGGTAGACCACCGCGGAGAGCGAGTCCCACTTCCCCGGGCATCACCGCGGTGTACCACGAGTCCTTGTAGATCAGTCCGCGGTGCAGGAGCCACAGCGCGGGCACCGTGGCGGCGCCCGGCCGAGAACGGTAGGCGTCGAAGCCACCGCTACCGGACAACTGGATATGCTCGCGTCCCAAAGCCATGCGACGCGCGTCGGTTCGCACCGAGGCGGGAGCGCCCTCAACCACCTCGCGCACGCGATCGGCGTTGGTCACGACACCGAGGAGTTGTTTCACCAGGTCCGCCTTGCGGGTCCCTTTGACCTTGTCACCGAGCGTCGTGAGGATGAACCGGATTTCAGTGAGGGAGAGCGCGTCGATCAATGGCGCCACGGGCGGGCCCAGGGCCGCCGGATTCTGGATTATCAACAGTCCGGTGTGCACGCAGACCAGTTCGCCGGGGAGGCGAACGACGAGGTGACGATCCTCCAACCACCTCCATCCTCGTTCCAGGTCCGCCTCAGGAACGTCACCGACCAACTCGCGCACGTCGGACAATGCCGCATGATTCTCGCCGATGAGGGTAAGTATCTGCGCCAACTGCAGTACGAGTACGTCCGCATCCAGGAGTGATTCGAAGGCGCTCTGCGGGTCCAGGCAGCGCTCCTCGAGTTGGGCCAGGGAAACGGGGACTGGATCGGCCAGGTCGGGTCGCAACACGAGCAGGCGACCCAACTGCTCCTCGGTCAGTGCTCCCAACTGGCCCACGTGCACCTCGACGCGCGTTCGCGACGGGAGTTTTTTGGGTTCAGCCGTACTCTTCTTCCGTCGGGTGGATGGTGCGCTCACAATTCTCTCAGAACCCTTCGTCCTCGATGTCGCTGGCGAGACCACCCGACACCTAGCGCCGCCTTGCTCGTACAGGTTAGCGAACCGCTTCCACGCGTTCAGTGACGCGTAGCTCGAGCGGTGTACGATGCTCCGTCTCCCCACGTCGCCTCGCCGCCGAGAAGTCGTGACGCGACGCCGGGTCACTCATTGTGGCGTCGCGTACTGCTGACGACGATGATGACACTCACGACGTGGTCGCAGTGACCCCCGATTGGAGATTGGTGCTGGGGTCGAGGAGCCATCACGTGAAAGTTCACCCCATTCGAAAGAATCCAGGGGTTGCCAACT
>JAJZEN010000093.1 GCA_021828545.1 Actinomycetes bacterium | reverse complement strand
ATTTGATGACCTTGACCTCAAGGACGTCGCGGTAGGAATACGTCCGCTTCGAGCCACTCCCCTGAGCGGGCGTGATCGACGGCGTCACCAGTTCCGTACGCGCCCAGTAATCGAGTTGACGATACGTCACTCCAGTGAGTCGACAGACCGTGGGTCCACTGAATCCCATCATCGTGACATCACTCATGATCGCCCTCCCGACCGGAGCCGCGCCCCGAGGTACTACAACAGTGTAGTTACACGTCCGAGGAGTCGGCAAATAAATCTGGACGTCCCAGGGCCGGGGACGACGCCTCGGCGTGCAGGCGTGGCGGGATCCGGCCGGCGTGGTGGGCCGCGTAGCCGGCCCGTACGCCGTCGCGAATCGCTCCGGCCATGAGTACGGGATTGAGGGCTCGGTTGATCGCCGAGGCGGCGAGTACGCCGTCGCAGCCCAACTCCATCGCCAGCGCCGCGTCCGAGGCCGTGCCCACGCCCGCGTCGAGCAAGACCGGCACGCTCAATCTCTCGGCGATGAGACCGATCGCGTGAGGATTGCGAATCCCCAACCCCGAGCCGATGGGTGAGCCCAGTGGCATCACCGCGACGCAGCCCGCCTGTTCGAGTCGTTGGGCCGCGATGAAGTCGTCCGACGTGTACGCCCAGACCTCGAAGCCACGCCCCACGAGTTCCTCGGCCGCGCGCAGGGTCTCGGTCGTGTCGGGCAAGAGGGTGACGTCGTCACCAATCACCTCGAGTTTCACCGCGTCGGTCTCGAAGGCCTCACGAGCCATCTCCGCCACCTTCACCGCTTCGGCCCCGCTGTAACAGCCCGCGGTATTGGGTAGGAGCTGAAAATCGAGTGATACCAGCAAGTCATAGATCGAACCTTCGACGCTCGGGTCCACTCGACGCAGCGCCACCGTGGCGATCGACGAGCCTGAGGCGACGAGTGATTCCCCGAGGGTGTCGAGCGATCGAAAACCACCGGTGCCCATGACCAGGCGCGAGAGTGACGTCAGGGATCCGACGTGAAAGAGTTCTGACACTCCCCTAAGCGTAGCCAGTGCCCGGGATCGTCACTAGTGTGAGGTCGGTGGAGCCGATCACCGTTTTGTCAATCGCGGGGTCCGATTCGGGTGGCGGCGCCGGGATCCAAGCGGACCTGCGAACCTTCGCCGCCTTCGGCGTGCACGGCACGACGGCGCTGACCGCAGTGACCGCCCAGAATACCACCGGCGTGACCGACGTACAGGTGATGTCCACGTCACTCGTGATTGCGCAGATTCGCGCGGTCGTCGACGACTTCGAGGTGGCCGCGGTCAAGACCGGGATGCTGGGCGACGCCGACGTCGTGGAGTGCGTCGCGGAGGTCATCCGCGATGAGCGTCTCGAGCACCTGGTCGTGGATCCCGTCCTGGTCTCATCTACTCACCACTCCTTGATGCGTGAGGGGGGGGTGCGAGCGTACCGTGAAGCACTCTTTCCCCTAGCGACGATCATCACGCCCAATCTTCGCGAGGCGGCGGTGCTCTGTCGCGTCGACGTGCGTGACATCTCCTCGCTCAAGGAGATGACTGCCCTGGCCCACGAACTCTTCGCCCTCGGACCGCGCTACGTCCTGGTGAAGGGGGGCCACTTCGCCGCCGCCGGCGTCGACGCCCCGGTCCCTGATGTCCTGGTGGGCGCCGAGGGAACCGTCGTCCTTACCTCACCACGCGTCGACACACACAATGACCACGGGACGGGTTGCAGTCTCTCGGCGGCACTGTGCGCGGGCCTCGGACTGGGGCGCAGTGTGCACGACGCCACCCGTGATGCGAAGTCCTTCGTACTCTCGGCCCTGCAGGGCGCCGCGACCTGGCATCTGGGAAAAGGTCGGGGCCCCCTTGACCACTTAGGCTGGAACCAGTGACCTCCCGCGCCCCTCGCCCTCCCCTCACCACGACGACCAGTATCCTGCCCGCGGCGGCCATCTTGGGACTGGGGATCCTGATCTTGGGCATTTTCATGGTGATCAACCTCGTGACCGACCAGGGCGTCGCCACCACGACCACCCTGCCCGTCGTGGTCGGCGGACTCGCGATTGATCAGTCGAGCACGCTACTCAACAATTGCCTGACGCCGGGCACCCCTCCGAGCAACATCGTCACTGGCGTCGTGGATCCGATGGGGACTCGTGCGGCGGGACCATTCGTGATGCCCAATTCCGGCGCCGGGGACTTCGATTGCTACCGCCCGCTGGTGACAACAACCAACGCCGCCACGTTGCTGAGTTTCTACAAGACGCAACTCGAGGCGCGAGGCTGGACTCTCTTCTCCAGTGGTGCCTCTAACGGATCCCCGCAGTACCTCTTCCAAAAGGCGGGCAACGACACGTTCTACTGGGTGATCGGCGTCACCGTAACGTCCTCGTCGAACACCTCGACGGCGTGGACCTTTCGGATCTACCAAAACTCCGCGTCGTTCTAACCCACGTTCACGAGTTCGCGCACCGGTTGAGGGGCGGGCGAGCACGCGTAGGCCCAAAGCGCAAAATTCAGCGGATAGATGACATAGCCCACTCGAGTGGCCGACGCCGCGCAAATCAACGCGGCCGAAAAAGCACTCATGAGACCCAGCACCTGCGAGAGGGTGAGCGGCCAGTGTCGACGCGCGTAGCGCGAAACGAAGTAGCCCCCGACCATCAAGGTCAATGGCGCCAGCAGGTGCCCGATGTGCGGCCACACATTGGTCAAGAGATGACCAGGCAGCGGACTGGCGGCCGGTGACGCCACGTGGGCGAGTCCGAGAGGAAACTCGACGACATTGGACAAGAACGCGAAGGGCGACGACAACGCGAAGGGTATCACCGTCACCGCCACGATGGCCCCCATCCACAGGGCCACGCGCTGCCACGCTCGGCGATCCTGCGCGTCGCGCGCGACCAACAGCGCCCCCAGCGCGACGGGCCACGCGGTGAGCTTCATCGCCGCTCCCAGTCCCAACGTGATACCCGCCAGATTGTTCGCGCGTCGCTGCAGGGCGACCACACCCAGCAGTGAGAGAGCGAGAATAGGCATGTCGTCGCCCCCCGTCGCCAAGAAGAGGGCACCCGTGGGCAGAACCACCAGGAACTGGGCGATGCGAATCTTCTGACGTCGCGTCGTGCGCAGGAGGCAGAGGGCGAGCCCACTGGTCACGAGGGTCATCAACGTCATCCAGATGCGTGCGTCGGACAGCGGCGAAGGCTTCTTCTCGTTGGCCGCCGGGAGACCAAAGATACTCATCGAGGGGAAATACGGGAAGAACGACTCGTACGGCGGGGCGTTGGACACCTGATTGACGAGGTGACCATTCTTCCAGTACGACTGGTAGGGCGTTTTGCCCGCGACGATGTCCTGCGCGGATCGTTCGATGACCGAGACCTCGGGTTGGGCAAATCCGCGCGTGGGCTGCTCGGTGCGCCAGTGCACCTCCAGCGCGAGGGGTACCAACACGGCGCCCACCAGCACCGCCGCGACGAGGACGATGCGCATCACGAACGCGCGTCGAGGCAGAAGTCGTGCGCACGCGGCGGCCAAGAACGCGGCGGCCGCGTAGGGACCCAACGCCATGAATCCCCAGTGCCACTGCGCATTGTCCGTGGAGTACAGACCCATGCCCAACGAGAAGAGGGCGCCGAAACCGTATAGCACCGCATCGCTCGCGAGGCCCGAGAGCGAGGCCCACCACTGGCGTCCGCCGTCACGCCAACCAAGGAGCCGCTCAGACATGTGGGTAAGTCTAGGTCGCCCCCTGTTCTCGCGGGGGCCACCGCGTGCGATCGAAGACGTCACGCCTCGCGCGACGAGCCCGAGGAAGCCCGTCGCAGCGGTGCGAGCGTCGTCACCGGGAGTTTTTGGGTCAAAAATCTCACAATCGTCCTCACGCAGTCGTCGGTACGCTCCTTGAGGACCGCGTGCGACGTGCCCGGGACGATGGCCAGTTGTGCTTGGGGTAATGCCTCGTAGAGGTTCGTCGTGTGCGCCAACGTGGCCACGTCGTCATCGCCCGCCATGACGAGCGTAGGTACCGCGATGCCGGCCAGATCGCTCTCCGTCATGGTCGGACCGGTCGCGAACATCGCGTTGGTCTTGGCGAGTACCTCGCGGGCGTGAGCAATCCCCTCGGGCGCGTGCCGGGCGTACTTGAGCGCCCACTCGTCGAAGGCCGGGGTGTCGGGCTGTAGGAACTCGACATCGAGCAATCCCTCGTAGTGGTAGTTCGCCCCCACCACCACCAAGCGTTTGACCAGGTCGGGTCGGCCCATGCCCACCAACAACGCGACGTTGGCGCCGTCGCTGTGACCCACGAGGTGCGCTCGACGTCCCAGCGACTCGAGGAACGCAATCGTCTCTTCGGCCATTGACTCGTAGCTGAAGGGCGCAGTCGTGTCGGCCGTTCGGCCGTGACCCCGTCGATCGAAGGCTCCCACGTGAAATCGCGACGAGAGTCCCGGGCCAATCGTGCGCAGTAGAGACGCACTCGAACTCATGGCGCCGTGCAACAGAATCACCGCCGGGCGACCGCGGGGAGGGATTTTGGCCCAGGTCGGATGTCCGAGGAGGGTGAGCGTGCTCACGAGCGAACGTCGGCCCAACTCGCGGCGGTGGCGCGGCTCAGCCGGGGTAGAAGGGACTGACGGCGATCCCCTCCCCCACGCACGGCGAAATGGGAAAGGAGAACGCCACGGGCACCGACGTATCGTTCGTGACGAATTGAACATTCACTTGACTGACGCTCGGGCACACTTCAGTACCCACCGGTACGTCGACGTAGCGCAACTGCAGCGAGATCTTCTGTCCCGCGCTGACCGTGAGCATCTTCGCCCCACCGTTCGCGGCGCCCGGAAAGTTCGTCGCGTCCGACGACGTGTAGTGCGTCACCACCGTCCCCTTATTCGACTCGAGCGTGATGATCGGATAGCTGTCGACGACGCACGAGCCCGGGGTGATCCTAGTCAGGGTCATCGTGTCATAGCCAGTACCCGCGGC
>JAJZEN010000053.1 GCA_021828545.1 Actinomycetes bacterium | reverse complement strand
CGCTGGCGAGACCTGTAACTGAGCGGCGATCGCGGTGTTCGCCATTCCTTCACTGGCCATGAGCAACGCTTTGGCCCGCGCAACCTCTCGATGCGCGGCGGTGTGCGACTTTGCGAGCTTCTCTAGGATCGCGCGCTGACCTTCATCGATCGTCAACGGCGGTGTCGCGGGGCGCATACCTCATAGTATCACAATCACCATCTAATTACGAGACACTACACTAGGATCAACAAGGATATCTACGTGCCCCTCCAGGGACCGAGTGAACTGGGTCTGAGCGGCACTTTACTCGAGTGGGAGCGTACGGCGGACTTGCACCGCATCACCGTCCCGACCTTGGTGATCGGCGCCCAGCACGACACCATGGATCCAAACTACTTGCGGTACATGGCGACGTTGTTGGGTGACGGAGAATATTTGCACTGTGCGCAGGGTTCACATATGGCGATGTACGACGACCAAGAGACCTACTTCACGGGATTAATTTCGTTCCTCGAACGTCATGCGTAACCCTTTTGAAATATAGGCGTTAGTAGAGTTAGTGGTCGTGTACCCCCACGCCACGTCGCCCACAACGCGGGCCGCCGTCCCCGCGACGCGCGCGACGTACGCACGTTGGGCCCGGGCGTCGGCGCCGGCGCTCGGCATTTACGTCGCGTCGCGCGTGGTGGTGTTGTTGACCCTGGGGATCGTGGCGAAACTGCGACATCGCGCGCTCGGCCACTACCTGACGAGGTGGGACTCGCACTGGTATATCCAGATCGCTCGCTCGGGGTACGCCTCGGCAATACCGCGGGGTCACGGCAACGCCGCTCAGGTCAACCTGGGCTTCTTTCCGCTGCTACCCCTCTTGATTCGCCTCACGCACTGGGTCACGTCACTGAGTTACGCCGCCGCCGGCGAGACGCTCACCTGGTGCGTCGGCGCGGTGGCGGCCGTGGCCGTCTGGTGGCTGGTGCGCGATCACTTCGGCGACCGTGTGGCGACGCGCGCGACCGTGCTCATCTTCTTTTCACCGGCGGCAGTAATCTTCTCCCTGGTCTATTCCGAAGGTCTGATCATCGCCCTGGTGTCGGTGACGTTGCTCGCGCTAGAGCGTCGCCGGTGGGTGATGGCAGCCCTCGCCGCCGCATTGGCGACGGCCTGCGATCCGGTGGCGAGCGCGGCAATCATCGCGTGCGCAGTGGCGGGATATAGCGCGTGGCGCAGTGATCGTGACGCGCGTGCGCTCTGGGCACTCGCATTGTCACCATTGGGAATTGGCTCATTCTTCCTCTACCTGTGGATTCACACGGGTTCGCCCTTTAGTTGGTACCTGGCCCAACGCGCGGGCTGGCAGGCGGGACCCATGGGTACGGGCATCTTCTACGCGGTCTACCGACTGTTCGCCCACGGGTTCAACGACGTCAATTCGCTCGTCAAGACCATCACGTTCGTCGCGACGATTGGCATCGTGGTGTTGTGGCGGCGTTCGCACGTTCCGCGGACCTGGAGCGCCTACGCAGGCGCTGTCCTGGTCTTCGGACTTCTCTCACCGATCGTGGGAATCTCCCCGCGATTGTTGTTGCGCGCGTTCCCGCTCTTCGCCGTCGTGGCCGCACGGGTGTCTCGCCAGCGATTCGTGGTCATCGCCATCCTCTCGGCGCTCGCCATGTGTGCCCTGGCGGTCGCGTCGACAACCATCTCCTGGACCCCGTAGTGCGCCTGGCGCCACGCCTGCGCGTCGACGACCGGCGGACGTCGCCGTCGCGACCGCACCGTGGAGCGACGGTGCTGGAGCGAACGTTGGTGGTCGTATCGCTGGTGGTGGCGTTGGTGGGTTCGGTGGGCTGGACCTGGCACCGCCGCCAAGTCGACTTCCAGGTGTATCTGATGGGCGCGCGTCACCTCACCAGCCCGCGGCTCTACGAATTGTTCCTCTCGGGCGTGCACCTGCCCTTCACGTATCCACCCGCCTCGACGCTGTTCTTCTGGCCCCTCACGTGGTTTCCCGTCGCCGTGGCCGGCATCGTGTGGGCCCTGTTCAATCTGACCGCCCTCATCGTGGTGCTCGCCATCACCCTGTTGCACGTTCGCCCCACGTCGCGCGCGGACGTCGCCGGGGTTCCCTGGCGGTGGGTGTGGTTGTTGTTGGGGCCCGCGGTCTTACTCGAGCCGGTGATGTTGGACCTGAGTTTCGGCCAGATCAACCTGGTGTTGCTCGCCCTGGTGGTGGTCGACGCCACGACGCGCCTCGAGGTGGCGGGGAGAGCCCTTCCGCGCGGGTGGCTCGTTGGGGTGGCCGCGGCCGTCAAACTCGTACCCCTCATCTTCATCCCCTTCTTCGTCGTCACCCGTCAGTTTCGAGCCGCGGCCACCTCGATCGCGAGCGCGGCCCTGTGCACCCTGGCGGCCTTCGTGATGAATCCGACGGCGTCGGCGGCCTACTGGACGAAGTACCTCAACGATCAGGCACGAATCGGCACGGTCACCTACGTCTCGAACCAGAGTCTCGAGGGTGCCCTCGACCGACTCACCCATCACCTGTGGTCCGCCTGGTCCATCGACTCCGTCGAGGTCCTCGCCGCACTCGTCAGTGTCAGCCTGGCGTGGTGGGCGTGGCGTTCATCGTCGACGTTCCTCGCGGTACTGATCGTGGGTAATGGCGGACTCCTCGCGTCTCCGATTACCTGGGCGCACCACATGGTGTGGGTCGTGCCCGCACTGGTATGGCTGTGGTGGGGGCACGATCGACCCGCCTCGGGCCGCCGCTGGGCCCTGGTGGGCGCCGCGCTGTTCTACGTGGCGCCGATGTGGCTGATCGCGCACGGGCCGGCCTTCGATACTCGCGAGCGCGGCTGGTCCTTGCTCTGGGGCAATAGTTTCACGCTGGCATCGGTGGCCTTCGCCGTCGGCCTGGCGGTGATGCTGTTGGGTCGTCGCGCGGGGTCTGCGCCGGTCGCGGCGACCACGGTGACGTCGCGAGACTGATCCCCCCTGGGGGGACCCGTCAACGATGGTCGCATGATCCACGGGGTGATGACGCGGTGTTGAGGCGCGATGTGGTGGGACGACCAAGGATGCTTTTACAATTCCTGACAAAACAACTAAGATTTGTGGGCTAGACGCCACGGGCGGTCGCCGAAGGAGAAAAAGTGTCAGACGAAGCGGTCTCGCTGGTTGCGGAAGAGTCGATCAAACGTTCCAGTGATTTCCTGCGCGGTGAGCTACTCGAGGACCTCGGGACCGACGCACCGAACATGTCGGGGCCCTCGGAGCACCTGCTCAAATTCCACGGGATCTACGCGCAGGACAATCGCGACGTTCGCCGTGATCGCACGCTCGCCAAGGAACCGCTCGAGTACATCTTCATGATTCGGGTGGCGATTCCCGGGGGTCGACTCAGTTCCGCCCAGTGGCTCGCCCTCGACGGCATCTCCGAGGAACTCGCCGACGGCACGATTCGACTGACCACCCGTCAGGCCGTGCAGTTTCACGGCGTCTTGAAGTTCTCCCTGCAGACACTGAGTTCGCGACTTCACGAGCACGCCATGACCTCGTTCGCGGCCTGCGGCGACGTCGTGCGAAATACCGTCATGTGCTCGAGCCTGGTCTCCGACGACGCGCACACCCACGTGACGCAACTCGCTGACCATATCGCCACGACGTTCAAGCCCGCGACGCAGGCCCACTGGGAGGTCTTCGTCAACGGCGAACGCGCCGCGACCATTGGGCCCGACGTGGAGCACGAGTTCTACGGTGACACGTACCTTCCGCGCAAGTTCAAGATCGCCATCGCGCACCCGGACGAGAATTGCGTGGACGTCCTCGCTCAGGACCTGGGACTGATACCCAGCACCCATCCCGAACTCGGCTTGGGCTACAACGTCGTCATCGGTGGAGGGCTCGGACGGTCCTACGCCCAGCCCGACACGTTCGCGCGGTTGGCCACCGCGTTGACCTTCGTGACGCTCGAGGAACTCGACGACGTCATTCGTGCGGTGCTCACGACGTACCGGGACCTGGGTGATCGCACGAATCGCCGGCGAGCGCGGATGAAGTACGTGGCGGCGGACCTCGGCGTTGACGCCTTCTACGCCGAGATCGAGCAACGCTACGGTCAGACTTTGCGACCGGCACTCCCCGTGGAACTGGGTGACGCGCACGACCACCTCGGGTGGCGAACCCTCAGCGATGGTCGCGGCGAGGTTGGTATTCTTGTCGGGGCGGGTCGCGTGCGCGACACGACGCCCGGCCTGGGGCTGCGCAGCGCCCTGCGCGAACTCGCGACAGCGCGCAACCTCGCGTTCTTGATCACTCCCCAGCAAGACATCGTGGTGTCGGGCGTGGAGCCCGCGGACCGTGCGTGGGTGGACGATGTCCTCTCGCGTCATTCGGTACCTGGCGCGCACGAACTCGCCAGCGTCGAGCGATCAGCGCTAGCCTGCCCCGCCCTACCCACCTGTGGTCAGGCCTTGGCCGAGGCCGAGCGGCGTTTACCCTCACTGGTCGATGGTCTCCAGGGTGCGCTCAATGAGCGGGGATTGGGCAAACGACGACTGCAGTTGAGGATGACGGGGTGTCCTAACGGGTGCGCGCGACCCGCGGTGGCCGAGGTGGGCGTGGTGGGTCGCACTAAGAACTCCTACGACCTCTACCTCGGTGGGGGTCCCCGAGGAGACCGTTTGGCGCTGTTGCACCAGGAGAAACTCAAGCTCGAAGAGATCCCGCCCGTCCTCGAACCGCTGCTCGATCGGTGGCGAGACGAGGGTCGCGAGAACGAAGCGTTTGGTGACTTCTACGTACGGGTACTGGCACCGTGAGCGTCTACCTGGTGGGCGCGGGACCCGGCGACGCTGATCTCGTGACGTTACGCGCGGCCCGCCTGCTCGCGTCGGCGGACGTCGTGGTGCACGATCGACTGGTCGGGGCGGGGGTCTTAGATCTTCTCCGTCCCGCCGCGCTACGTATCGACGTGGGCAAGACCCCCGGGACTTCGTCCTCTCAGGACGACATCAACGAACTCCTCATTGAGCTCTCGGGCGAGTACGACACGGTGATACGGCTCAAGGGCGGTGATCCATTCGTGTTCGGACGCGGGGGCGAGGAGGCCATCGCCCTCGCGCGCGCGGGTGTCGAGGTGCACGTCGTCCCGGGGCTCTCGTCGGCCTTCGCGGCGCCGCTGCTGGCGGGTATCCCGGTGACCCACCGTGGAACCTCCCACGGTGTGTGCGTGGTGACCGCGACCACCGAAATGGGCGCGTCCACCAATTTCGAGCGACTCGCGAATCCCGATATCACCTTGGTGATCCTGATGGGGGTGTCGCGTCGTCAGCAGATCGTCGACCAACTGCGTCGAGGCGGGCTCGAGGCGGGCACTCCGGTCGCCGTGGTGCAGAGTGCGGCCAGCGCGCACCAGCGCGTCGTGCGAGGATACCTCGAGGGCCTCGCCGCATTCGAGGTCGCCGCGCCCGCCGTCATCGTGGTGGGTGCGGTGGCGGCACTCGACATCGGTGCGGACGTGCTCGTGCGCGACCTGGTGTCCTCGTCGTGATGTTGCCGCTGGCGCTGGACCTTTCGGGGCGCGACGTCCTGGTAGTGGGCATGGGTCGCATCGGCGCGCACAAGACGCGACAACTGCTCGAGGCCGGTGCCCGGGTTCACGTGATCACTGAGGCGCTCCTGGTGAGCGTACCCGACGGCGTGGCGTCGACTCGACTTCGGCCCTATCAGCGCGGTGACCTCGAGGGGTATTTCCTCGTCGTCTCGGCCACCGCCAATCCGACGGCCAATGACGAGATCGTCGCTGAGGCGGCCGAGCGTCGCGTGTGGCTCAACGTCGTCGATGACCCGTCACGGTGTGGATTCTATTTCACCGCGGTGCACCGCGACGGCGACGTGATGGTGTCGGTCTCCTCGTCGGGGGCCTCGCCCTCGCTCGCCCAGTGGGTTCGTCGTCGCGTTCAGGAATTGCTCCCGAGTGGACTGGGTGGCGTCGCACGGACGCTGCGAGACGAGCGCGCCGCGCTCCACGCCGCCGGGGAGAGCACCGAACGCGACTGGAGCGAGCGCGTGGAGCAACTCACGCGCGATCTCTAGTCCACGTTCACTTCGACGGTGACGCTAACGACGTTCGGGGTTGCACCGTCGGTCTTGGCCCCGCGCACCCACGACGCCACCGCGGCCAAGAGGCTCGCCACGATCGCGAAGTCGAGGGCCGCGTGCAATCCGGAGCGGAACGACGAGCCAATGAGGGTGGGGAAGAAGCTTCGTCCCAGGAGCGTCGCCTGTTGCGGGACGCTCAGCTGGGCCAATCCCGCGGGACCGAGGAGGTGCTGAATCGGGTTCACCCCCAAGAACGCCGCGAACAGCGTCGAAATGGGCGGTAAGTGTGAGGCGTGACTGGCGAGAGCGGGGGAGACGCCGTGGGCGATGAGCCCCTGGTAAAGATTCGTCGAAAGTGAACTCGATAGACCAACTATCAAGAGGGTGAAGAACAAGCCGATGGAAAATACCTGGGCCGAGTTCTGAAAGGTGGTGTTCATCCCCGAACCGGCCCCACGATGTTCGGCGGGCAGTGAATTCATGACGCCGGCGCGATTCGGCGAGCCGAAGGCGGCCATGGAGATGCCGGTGAAGAACAGCACCACGCCGAACACCCAATAGTGGAAGTTCACCGGCAACGTCTCGAGCAGGACGAAGCACAAGGCCGTGCCCAACATGCCGCCACTGGCGAATGGTCGCGCGCCGAAGTGGTCCGAGAGATAGCCGCTCAACGGACCCGATATCAGCATGCCGACGGTGAGGGGGACCATCGCGACCCCGGCCCACAGGGGCGTGCGCTCGAAACTATATCCGTGCAGTGGTAGCCAGATCCCCTGGAGCCAGATCACCAACATGAACATCAACCCGCCCCGACTCAGCGCGGCCATGAAGCTCGCACTGATACCCGCGGTGAAGGGTCGGATACGAAACAACTCGATTCGAAACATCGGTTCGGCGACGTGACGCTCGATAAACGCGAAGCCCACCATCGTGGCGATTCCCACGCCCACGCACCCCAGAACGAGGGGGCTGGTCCAACCCATCGTGTGCGCGCGGTAGGGCTCGATTCCGTAGGTGATGCCCACCATGATCAGTACCATGCCCACCGCGAAGGTCGTGTTCCCCAACCAGTCCATTCGCGCACGATGGCGTTGTCCTAATTCGCGCAACGCGATGTAGCCCCAGACCGTACCGAGGAGTCCCACCGGCACCGAAACGAGGAAGATCAGGTGCCAGTCGAAGGGCGCGAGTAGTCCACCCACGATGAGGCCGATGAAGGTTCCGCTGAAGGCGGCGGCTTGATTGACGCCCATGGCGAGTCCCCGTTGTTCGCGCGGGAACGCGTCGGTGAGTATCGCCGAGGAGTTGGCCATCAGCATCGCCGCACCCAGGGCCTGGAACAGGCGCATGATGATCAACCAGAGGCCCGCGGCGTGCCCGTGCATCCAGGTGATCGAGAGCAGGGCGGAGAAGAAGGTGAAGATTGCGAAGCCCGCGTTATAGATGCGGACGCGCCCGTACATGTCGCCCAGGCGACCCAGACTCACCACCAAGACACTGGTGACGACCAAGAAACCCAGAATCATCCAGAGTAGGTAGAAGGAGTTGCCGGGCTGCAGGGGATCGAGGCCGATACCGCGAAAGATCGCGGGCATCGCGATCAAGACGATGGACGAGTCGATCGTCGCCATGAGCATTCCCAGAGTCACGATGAAGAGTGCGGTCCACTTGTAGCGATCGTGGCGACTCGGGGGCGCAAGATTCATCAGGGGGACAACTCTCTTTTTTCCGGGCAACGCGTCGTGGTGTTCGATAAGGGCCCTCGGCGAGCCACGGACTCACCGTTCACGGCCCCGAGAACGACTCGCCGAACTCCACTCACGTGAAGGACCACCACCTTACCCGTGAGGTCGCGCAGCGGGCGCGGTCGCGGGACAACCGGGACCAGACCAATTTCACGGCCCGACACCACGAAGCGAAGGATGGTCACTTGCTCGATCCGGTCGCGAGCGACGCGCCACGACCGTCTTCGTGCGCGCTAAGTCGCCGACGTAGTCTGAGCATCATCGCGCCACCGGTCAGTGTGAGGGTGCCGACGCACACGGGCCACCAATTGCCGAGTCCATTGTCGAAGAAGACTGACGTGATCGCCGGCGCCAGAGTTCCTGACACCCCCCAGGTCAAGCCCTGGGCGGCGTTGTAGCGACCCCGGAGGTGCTCGGGCGCCAGGTCATTGACGACGGCCTGGCCCACCGGCGACAGGAGGGTCTCGCCGAGAGCGAAGATCACCATGGCCGCACCGATCGAGACCACCGCCGCGACTCGTGATAGGTGTAACGAGATGCTCAAGGTCGACCAAAACAACGCCCACAGGACTGAGACGACGGCGAGGACCCTCGTTCGGCTGCGATGCTCGACGATATTGATCACTACGAGTTGGGACACCACGATGGTGCTGGTGTTGATGAAGAACATGACGCCGATCACGTGCACCGACATGTGAAGGTTGTTGACCACGAAGAGGCTGAATCCCGCGTCGATGGCCCCGTAGCCGCCGAGCATCAGTACGAGCGAGGCGCCGACGTAGAGCACCAGACGTCGATCACGTAGGACCACCCCCCAACCCGTGGTCGCCCGCGACGGAGGGTCGTCTGGCGAACGACTCTCGCGGTGGCCGTATTTCCACAGGGTGGCGTAAAAGACTCCTGACGTCAGCGTGACCGCAACGTTGCCGAGGTAGAGGTGGCGAAAGCTCCCGGGGTCGTGCAGATTCACCACGCTCGCTGAGATCAGACCACCCAGTCCGATACCGAGATTCACCAACATGAAGTTGAAACCGTAGGCGCGATGACGGTGGGCGGGATCGACGAGGCGAACGAGCAATGTCGTTCCAGGTCCCCACCCCGCACCCCCGAAGATCGCCAGCGCTACGGCGCCCAACACGGCACTCGACTCGGAGTGGATGTAGGCCCAGTACGTCAGGGCTCCCGAGTTGAGGACGAGGGAGAGAAGGATCACCTTGACGGGGCCTACGTGATCGATCGCGGTACCCCACAGCGGCGTGGTGGCGAGGCCCGTCAGGGCCGAGACCGCGAGCACGAGAGTGGAAAACGTGGTTGAGTACCCTCGCACGTTGTGGAGGTAGACCACGTAGAGCGACAATGTCAGCCCAATGCCGAAGCAACCGACGAAGACGGCGAGGAAGAATCGTCGTAGCGGGGGGGTGAGAGAGCGCCGAAATTCCGCGAGCGCCAGGGACTCGAGTAGATTCACAAGACCATCAGGCTACATGGGCATACTTGTGCGAATAATCACAAGGCGCAGAGTACAACGGCTTCTTCAGCATTACCATGGAGGAGTGGCCTATAGGCCGCCAGTGCGAAAGAACTAAATTGTCAGCCATGCGTGTACCCAAGAGTCGCTGCGACTTGCTGCTGGAAATCGCGCCGGATGTCGAACGACTGTTCAACCGCCACATGGAGGCACCGCGTCTGTGGTACCCGCACGAGCAGATTGAGTGGGGTGCGGGCGAGAATTTCGAGACGCACCCGTGGAGCGAATCGGATTACCCCGTGGCTGAAGGGGTGCGGAGTTCGATTTACGTGAACCTGCTCACCGAGGACAACCTCCCGTATTACACGAACTCGATTTTGTCGCACGCCCCCAAGGGTCACCCGATACGTGACTGGAACTATCAGTGGACGATGGAAGAGAACCGTCACTCGATGGTGATGCGCGATTGGGTGCACATCTCGCGGTGCATCGACCCGGTCCTGCTGGAGGACGGGCGACGCGTCCAGATGTCGCGCGGTGAAGTGCCCGAGCCCGATTCGTTCGCGAACCTCATCTGTTACGTCTCGTTCCAGGAGCGCGCCACCCAAATAGCCCACCGCAACACCGGGGCGCACCTACCCAAGGACGATAAGGTCGGACGCAATATTCTGGCGCTCGTGGCGGGTGACGAGACGAAGCACTACCTCTTCTACCGGGACTTGGCGCTCGCGGCCTTCGCGCTCGACCCGTCCACGATGATGATTGCCGCGGCCAAGCAAGTCACCAATTTCGCCATGCCGGGAACGGGTATTCCCAGTTTCTCTCGCCACGCCGTGAGAATCGCGCGAGAGGGCATCTATGGGCTCACTCAGTTCCTCAGGGATGTGGTCACGCCCGTCCTGGAGCTCTGGGACGTGAATCACCTCGCCGGATTGACCAAAGAGGCCGAGGCGGCTCGTACAGAACTGGCCACGGTCGTGGCCAAGATTTCGGGGACGGTGGAGCGTATGGCGCAAAAGGCGGCCGCGACGGGTCGCGTCGTCGTCAGTTAGGTACGGCGTCCGCCAACGTCCCGGCGCGGCGACGTGCTGGTCCGACGAGGTATCTCGACGTTGTGTCACGGACCGGTGACGCGACGTCGCAACGAGTGGTTCGTGCGCTTCGAGAATGTTCGATGGGCACCCGCTAGTGGTCGATCAGCAGTTCGTGGTGACGTGAACTGACCTCGGTCCTGTCGGTGACCTCGACGAGTTTGCGCCACGAGCGCGTCGCGCGCACGAAGGCTTCGTGAGCGCGGGGGACGTCCAGGGCGGCGGCCAGTGAGAAGAGCACCTCGGCGCCGGCCGCACCGGCGACGGCGCGGGAGCGTACGCGTACCGCGAGGTGACCATCTCGCGAGCGACCCACGCGGGGTCGGCGCGGCCCGGGGCTCACGTGCACGCATAAGTGAAAGAGTTCGTGGTCCACCTGAGGAGGGTGGTTCTCCTAGGCTAGGCGGTACGGAAGGGAGCGTCGTGGAACTGAGTTTGCGTGATGCGATTTCCGAGGTCACCGCGCCGGGTCAACTCTTCGAGCTCGTCCGTCGCGACGTTGGGGGCGTGGAGTGTCGCGTCTTCGCCAACGCGCCCGCCACGCTACGCGACATCTTTGACGGCGCTCGTGGCGCCCACGAGACATTTGTCGTCTACGAGGGCGAGGAGTGGACGTTCGACGCAATGATGCGCGCCGTCGATGAGTTCGCGGACGCCCTCGTTCACCACTTCGGCGTTCGCCGCGGTGATCGCGTCGCGATCGCGATGCGCAACGTTCCCGAATGGATCGTGGCGTTCGCCGCAGCGGTGTCCGTTGGCGCGACCGTCGTCTCGCTCAACGCCTGGTGGACATCGGATGAACTGGATTTCGCCATCTCCGACGCCGAAGTGAGCGTCCTCGTGGCCGATCCCGAACGCTGCGCTCGCGTCCTCGACACGTGTCGACGTCGCAGCATTCCAGTGGTACTGGCGCGCGGTGACATCACGACGTCGCCCCCCGATGGCGTCGTGCACTTGGTCGATGTGGTGATAAAGGGAGCGCCGATGCCCCAAGTGGAACTGCGCGGGGACGACGACGCGACGATCCTGTACACGTCGGGCACGACGGGGCAACCAAAGGGGGCGATCTCGACCCACCAGGCCATTTGCCAGACGTTGATGGCCTTCTCCACCGGGCTGGTCGTCGAGGGGATGCGCCGAGGTCCCCGTGATCACGCGCCCCGTGACCCCACGTGCTTCATTCTCATCGTGCCGCTCTTTCACGTCACGGGCTGCGTGCCGGTGATGCTCTCGTGCTTCTCGTGGCACTTCAAATTGGTCATGATGTACCGCTGGGACCCCGAGACTGCGCTGCACCTCATCGAGACGCACCACGTGACGAATGTGGTGGGGGTGCCAACCCAGACCTGGGATCTCTTGAATTTTCCCAATCTGGCGAAGTTCGATACGTCATCTCTGGTCACGGTGGGAGGGGGAGGTGCTCCCGCGGCGCCGGCGCTCGTCGCGCGAGTGGACGAGACGTTTGTCCACGGTCGACCGAACCTGGCCTTTGGCATGACCGAGACGAACGCTTACGGGCCACAGAACTACGGCGACGATTATCAGCGCTACCCCGCGTCCACGGGTCAAACGCCCACGGTGGTGATGGATGTCGAAATCCGTGACGACGCCGGTCACGTTGTCGCGCCCGGCGTGGTGGGCGAGATTTGGGTTTCGGGCCCCACGCTCTTTCGCGGCTACTGGAAGCAACCCGGAGCTTCCGCCGCGGCGTTGGTTGACGGGTGGCTGCGCACCGGCGACGTGGGTTCGATCAACGACGAGGGTTTCCTTTTCATTGAGGACCGCCTCACGGATATGATCCTGCGTGGGGGCGCCAATATCTACTGCGCCGAAGTGGAGTCCGTCCTCTACGAACACCCGGCGATTTACGAGGCCGCGGTGTGCGGGTTGCCCGATGCACGACTGGGCGAATCGGTGGCGGCGGTCGTCGTGTTGCGCGAGGACGTGTACCTCACCGAAGAGCAACTACGCGCATTTCTCTCTACTCGTCTGGCTCCCTACAAGATTCCGACGCGCGTCGCCTTCACCCATGACCGATTACCGACCAATGGTGCGGGAAAGATTGTCAAGTCCTCGTTAGGGCAACGCTACTTTCGCACCGCCGACTGAATGGCGTCGCGGGCGTAGTCGGCGAGATTGAGCGCCTCGAGTTGCTCGAGGGGGTACCACGCCGCGTGGTCGGTCGTACCGTGCACCTCGTGGGTGAGTTCGCCGCTCAGCCAGGTGACGGTGTAGATGATGCGCACCGTGTGGATGCGGTCGCCGTTGTCACGCTTACGCACGTCACTGGTGACCGAGAATAGAGTCGCTCCTGCGACGTCGAGACCGGTCTCTTCCTTGAACTCTCGCGTGAGGGTCTCTTCGGGGCTCTCGCCGAAGTCGATGCCGCCGCCGGGTAGCCACCACAGGGGGGGCACGTGCTGGGGATTGGAAGATCGCACGAGGGCGACGGCGTCGTCGCGCACCAAGATACCGTAGGCGCGCACGCTCGAATGTTGCTTACTCATGACGGCCCTCTACTCGCGGTGCGCTGCAGGGGTGTCGCACCGCGTTGGCGAGTCTAGAACGTGACGAACGGGACTCAACGCGTACGCGGGAAACCGAGGTCAATCTGGGACTCCGAGGCCAGGGGCCAGCGGGTCGTCACCACCTTGGCTCGCGAATAGAAGGCGATGCCTTCGGGTCCGTACATGTGAGAGTGGCCAAACAGCGAGCTCTTCCATCCGCCGAAGGAGTAACTGGACACCGGTACCGGGATGGGCACGTTGACGCCAATCATCCCGACGCTCACCTGACGGCTGAAGAGACGCGCGGCATTCCCGTCACGCGTGAAGATCGCGGTGCCGTTACCGTAGGGGTTCGCGTTGATCAGCGCGACGGCGGCGGCGAAGTTGGCCACGCGCGTCACGCTGAGCACGGGTCCGAAGATTTCGTCGTCGTAGGTGCGCGTACCCGGTGTCACGTGGTCGAGCAAGCACGCTCCGACGAAGAAACCCGACGCCGTCGACATCGCCGATCCGTCGCGCACTACGACGACGCCCGGGTCGGGGGTGGTGACGTAGCTAAGCACCCGTCGACGGTGTTCCTCGGTAATCACCGGTCCGAAGTCGCTCGCCGGGTCGTCCCCGGGTCCTACGGTGAGTCGGTCGACGCGCTGGGCGATGCGGTCGACGAGTTCGTCGGCGATGTCACCCACGGCCACGACCACACTGATGGCCATGCAGCGCTCCCCGGCCGCTCCGAAACCCGCGTTGATGGCCGCGTCCGCTGCGACGTCGAGGTCGGCGTCGGGTAGCACGACCATATGGTTCTTCGCGCCACCCAGAGCCTGCACACGCTTTTCGTGTTGGGTGGCCACCTGGTAGACGTGGCGCGCCACGGGCGTGGATCCCACGAAACTCACGGCGTCCACTCCCGGATGCTCCAACAGTTGCGTGACGGTCGCCGCGTTGCCCTGGAGCACGTTGAACACCCCCGCGGGCAGACCCGCCTCGGCCAGCAGTTCACCCAGTCGAACGCTTACCGACGGGTCACGCTCGGACGGCTTCAAGATGACGACGTTACCGGTGGCTAGGGCGGTCGCCGCCATCCACAGGGGCACCATGATCGGAAAGTTGAACGGGGTGATGGCCGCGACGAGGCCGAGCGATTCCCGGAACGAGTGTACGTCGACGCCGTCGGCCACCTGCGAGGAGAAGTCACCCTTGAGGTGATCGGTGAGTCCGCAGGCGTACTCGACGTTTTCCAGCCCGCGGGCGATCTCCCCCTTGGCGTCGGCGATGGTCTTGCCGTGCTCGCGGGTGATGAGCACAGCGAGTTCGTCGGTGCGTTGCACCAGGAGGTGGCGCAGGGAAAACAAGATATTGGTCCGTTGCGAGAGGCTCGACGAACGCCACGACTCCCAGGCGCCGCGCGCGAGCGCCACGGTCTCGTCGACGAGGGCGGACGTCGCCACGGGTACCCGCGCGTCGATCTCACCGGTCGCGGGATTGAAAACGGGCAATTCTCCCGTGGAGGACACCGTGGCGCCGTTGATGTAGTGAGGAATGGTGCGCATGGCCGCTCTCTTTCGTCCACCCCAATCTACCGGGCACGCTCCACCCTCCCTCGAGGACGATGTCTCGTTAGGGTGGTGCGGTGAGCACAGTGGTGGAACCGACTCTCCTGGCCGACGCCGCGGCCGTCGAACCACTGGGTGATGGTCGTTACGCGGTCGACCTGTCGGCGGCCTATACCGTGCTCGAGTCGCTCAATGGCGGTTACCTTCAGTGCGTGCTCGCCAACGCCGCGGTGGCCGCCGCGAGTGAGGCGGGCGCACCGCACATACTCGCCACGGCGGTGAGTACGAACTTCATCTCGACGCCGACGACCACGAGTTCTGTCGTGACGACGACGGTGCGACGGGTGGGTCGTGGGGCGTCCTTCGTGCACGTGGCGTTGTCTCAGAATGAGGTGGTCACCACCGAATCGCTCGTGACGGTGGGGACCCTGGACGTGACCTCGACCTTGCGGTACCAGTCCAGTGCCGCTCCACAGCTCGCCCCACTCGAAGAGTGCGCCGTACTTGTGCCCCACGATCGTATGGCGATGCACCAATCCTTGGAGCTTCGTGGTGATCCGGCGTCGGGTGAATGGTGGAGGGGTGCTCGCGGGACGGGCGAGATCACGGCGTGGATGAGACTGGCCGACGGGGGCGCCCCCTGGAACGCCTGGAGCGTCCTCTTCGCGACCGACGCACTGGTGCCCGCGACGCTACCGTTGGGCTCGACGGGGTGGGTACCCACGCTGCAACTCACCTCCTACGTCCGACGCGTCCCGGCGAGCGATTGGCTCCGCGCTCGCCAATGGTGCGTAGTGGTGGCTGACGGACTGGTAGACGAGCGCTGTGAGCTCTTCGACGACACTGGCGAGATGGTGGCGGGGTCGAGTCAGTTGGCCATGGTGCGCTTCAGCCACGCCACGCCATGAGCGTCGCGAAGTCCAACGACGATGGCTCATTGCACATACGCGCGCGCCTCAGCATTCCCGCCGCTGAGGTGCGCCTCCGCGTGACGACGTCGGGGGGCCCCGGCGGTCAACACGCCAATCGGTCCCAGACCAAGGTCATCGCCACCTTCGACGTGGCGGCGTCAAGCACCCTCTCCGAAGCGAATCGCGAACTGCTCGTGAGTCGCGTGGGTCGAGAAGTGAGTGCGAGCTCCCATCGATTTCGCTCCCAGTCCGCCAACCGCGTCGCCGCGCTCGACGCCCTCGCTCAGAAGATCTCCCGGGGACTTCTTCGCCAGGCCCCGCGGCGCGCGACGCGACCCACCCGGGCATCGCAGGTGCGCCGCGTGGACGAGAAGAGGGCCCGTTCGCGTGTCAAGTTGTCACGCCGCCAGGTCGATGACTAGGCCGTGAGGTGGCGCGAGATCGCGCCCAGTGCCGTGTGCAGTACGGCGTCCAGGGCCGAGTCGGTGTTCTCGCGGGGGCCAACGATGGGCGTCAGGGATGCGTAGCCGGCCACCAAAAGTGCCCCGTCGTCGCCGGCGTCCTCGTCACTGACGTCACCGACGCCGGGGGATGCCGCGCCGAGCGCCAAGGGAAGTTCGCCCTTTGCGGCGAGGGCCTCGCCGCCGGCATCGGGACCCGCGGCCATGATCACGTCGGCGGTCGAGATCCGACCGCGACGAACGCCGCGCAGCTCCTCGCGGGTCACGTTGGGGACATTGAGGTTCAGGAGCGTTCGCGAAGGGGCCGCAAAGAGTTCGTCGAGCACTTCGATGGCGATGCGGGCGGCGACGTCGTAGTGCACGTTCTCACCCCACTGCACCGACACCGCGAGTCCCGAGAGCCCGAGCTGCGCGCTCGAGAGAATCGCGCCAACGGTGCCCGAGTGCAGGACGCTACGTCCGACGTTGGCCCCCGCGTTGATTCCCGAGATCACGAGGTCTGGCTTCATGCCCAGCGATCCCAGGGCGCCGATGATGGCGCACAGGGCTGGTGGTGCTTCGAGACCGTAGGTGGGTATTTCCGGGGCCCCGGCGATCACGTGGCGCTCGTAGCGCACCGACGGGAAGTCGAAGACGTCACCCACCGCCGAGGACATACCCGAGTAATTGCGGTCGGGGGCAGCGATGAGGGCCTGGCGCTCCTCACCGGACGGACAACGTTCGATCCAGGCGGCGACCTCGCGGGCGAGCGCCGCGAGGCCCGGGGCCAGGACGCCGTCGTCATTGGTCAGCAGTATTTTCATACCGTCACGCTATCTGTCGTAAGTTACACATCAGTGAAGAAAAGGATTGGTGTCAGTGCTTCCCTCCGGTGAACAGATCGCAATAGCCCACGGTGACCAACGGGCGGTCGTGACCGAAGTGGGCGCCACTCTACGTACCTTCGTCAAGGGAGGGGTCGGCGTGGTGGAGGGATTCGCGGGGGATGAGTTGCCCGACGGGGCGCGTGGACAGGTGCTGTATCCCTGGCCGAACCGTCTCTCCCCTGAACCGTGGACCTTTTCGGGTCGCAGTGCCGCGCCGTCGGTGAACGAGCAGACGACCGACACCGCCATCCACGGACTCGTGCGGTGGCGTCCCTTCGAGGTGGAGCAGGTGAATCAGAATCGCTGTGTCCTCTCCTTGTTTTTGCACCCCTCGCCGGACTATCCCTTCGCCAGTGAGATTGCGGTGGCCTATCATCTGGGCTCCCTGGGCCTCACGGTGACCACGACGGTCACCAATCGAGATGACGTCCCCATACCGGTGGGCGTGGGCTTCCACCCATATTTGGCGGTGACCACATCGACGATCGAGGGCTGCGACCTCGAGGTGCCCGCCACCGCCTACGTGGCCTCGAGCGAGCGATTATTACCGACGGGAGAGATCCTGCCGGTGCGGGGCCACGCGCTCGACTTCACGACGGCGAAATCGATCAACGGCCACGAGCTCGACGTGACCTACACCGAACTCGTTCGAGACAACGCCGGTTTGGCGACGGTGAAGATCCGCGATCACAACGGCGGGCGAGTCGAACTGCAGGTCGACCGGAATTTTCCGTATATCCAGCTCTACACTGGCGAGGACCTCGCGCGCGGTCGGCGTCGTACGTCCATCGCGGTGGAACCGATGACGTGTCCGCCCGAAGCACTGCGATCGGGAAAGGACGTGATCGTGCTCGAGCCCGGACAACACTGGGCGGGTTCGTGGCGTCTTCGCCGTCTCGACGTCTAGGCGAGGTGACGGCGCTCGTGGGGGTTGATTTCGCTCGGAGTTCTGGGAAAATGGTCGCGTGCCATCGGTGAAGCCACTCCGAGTTTCTGACGAGACCCAGACTCAGACGTCGGTGGGAACGATCACGCAACGGCCGTGGAACGTCATCGTCTGGGACGATCCCGTCACGCCGATGTCCGTTGTCGTCGTCATCTTTCGCAAGATATTCGGTTACCCCAACAATAAGGCGACTCAGCTCATGCTCACGGTGCATCACGAGGGCCGTGCGATCGTATGGTCGGGCTCGCTCGATCGGGCCCAGGGGTACTGCGTGAAACTCCAGGTGGCGGGACTCCTCTCGACGATCGAGAGGGACTCGTAGTGGCCGCACGAATCTTCGTTCGGCGTCGCGACGGGCGAATCGAGGTACGCCTGAACGAGGACGCTCGCGCGATTGTTCGCGAAGCGTTCGCCCACGTCCTCGCCGCCGAGACCGATCCCGAACACGAATGGCACGCGAGTCTAAACGGTCCCATCGATCCGAGTCATGACGTTGACGATCCCCTCGCGACGCTCAATCGTCAGAGCGAGGTATCGTCGAACGTCGAATTGGCGGTGGTGTCGCTCGCCGAAGATTTCCTCAACGACGGCGAAGCCTGGGCGTGGTTGTGTACGCTACAGATCGCGCTGCGCGCCACGATTACCGCCAAGGGAATCATTAGCAACGAACGTCTTGAGGACGCCGACGAGGACACTCGCGACTACATCAAGACGTTACAGACGCTCCTCTTTGGCCTCGCCGACGTCATGTAGATCGGGGTGCAGGCGCCCCCTGGTCGTAGTGTCATCGGACGCATCACCGGCTCTCGAGCGGCGTGCGGCGCGCCGGCGCCACCGGTCGAGTGGAAACCAGGTCGACACGAGCAAAAAGAGTGCCAACACGGCGAGCACAACTGCGAAGTTCTCGTGCGGTGGAAGAAAGTTGAACGAGATCGTCGAGTCGCCCGCCGGAACGGTAATCGTTTGCTCGAGGCCGGTGCTCGTGGATATCGCTGTGTTCACGCCGTTGACGCGCGCGTTCCAACCCGGCATCGAAAGTTCGAGGCGCGTCAAGGTCGTGGCACTGGGGCAGGACACGTGGAGGTGGTCGACGGCGGCGTCGGAGATGACGCACGTGCGTAGCGTGGTCGAATAGAAAGATGCGGCGTGGGGGAGTCGGTAGAGCTCGGTATGGGCATCAGCGGCCAGCGGGGTCAAACCCAGGGCGCGGAGTGATGGTGCGAGGGACTCGCGCGGCGTGAGCAAATACTGTACGCCCAGCGCTTCGTAGTTCGCGATGTGGTCCGCCACCTCGTTCTCGATGTTGACGTTGAAAGGCAGGACGAAAGTCCGTGGGACGTTGAGCGAGGGGGCCAGACTCGAATGGATGTAGTTGGTGAAACTCGTTGGTAGCGGGAGGTCGATGGCGTTGATTTCGTTGAGCGAGTACTGCGTTCCCCAATTGGGGGTGAGCGCGCCAATGGAGAGAAATCGACTCAATCCCTCATGCTCTTGGAGGTAGTCAATCGACGCGGTGGCGACGGTGACCGAGGAGGGACTTCGATAGGTGGGGAGCGCGAAGAACACTAGAGATTCGCAGGTCAGCGCCGCGACGGCGACGACGACGAAGGCCCGGCCCGTAACGAAGTGCAAGGTGAAGCCCAGGACCGCCAGCGCGACGAACGGCAAGATGATCAACGCACTCACCCCGACGGCCAGGCTCCCGTGGACGTTCCCCCCGAGCGGGGAGATCAAAAAGACGCCGGCGAGAGAAATGGCGAACACTCCAAGGACCGCACCCTTTGCAATACCTCGTCGTGCGCGGCCCTCGATGAGGTCGCTCAGCCCCAGTGCCGCGAGGATGATGACGGCGAAGTCGATGGTGGGCCAGATGTAGCGAGCGAACGCGACTGCGTCCAT
>JAJZEN010000061.1:9990-19768 GCA_021828545.1 Actinomycetes bacterium | reverse complement strand
TCGCGTACCATGATCTGCGACACCATCGCGACACTGAACCGCGGAAAACAGTGGCGAAAGGAGGCAGACAGTGACCAAGCACTGAAGGAAGTATGGACGGATCCCTTGACATTCCAAGGAATCTTGAGTGGAGCGGGCGACGAGAATCGAACTCGCGTTCTCAGCTTGGGAAGCTGATGTTCTGCCGCTGAACTACGCCCGCGTGACCTCCATGGTAGTGGGCTTTTGGACCGAGTAACTACCGCGAGTAATCAGTCACGGGGACTGGCCCGAACTAGCCTTTGACTCACCATGGTGCTTTCCGACCGATCAATCAAAGAGGCAATTGCCGCGGGGAGAATCATCATCGATCCGCTCGGCGATGAATGTATCCAGCCGTCGTCTGTTGACCTGCATATCGACCACCTCTTTCGGGTCTTTCGAAATCACTCTCAACGAATCATCGACGTGAAACTGCCTCAAGAGGATTTAACCGAACTCGTCGACGTCGGGCCAGACACCCCCATGATTCTTCACCCGGGAGAGTTCTTACTCGGTTCCACGATGGAACGTGTGGCGATTCCCGATGACCTCGTCGCTCGGCTCGAAGGAAAGAGTTCCCTCGGTCGTCTCGGACTCGTCATTCACTCGACTGCGGGCTTCATCGACGCCGGCTGGGATGGACACATAACTCTCGAGTTAGCGAATCTGGCCAACTTACCCATTACCTTGTACCCCGGGATGAAAATCGGACAGATTAGTTTCTTCGAGATGACCACACCGGCCGATCGTCCCTACGGTGCCAGTGGCCTGGGCTCGAAGTACCGCGGGCAGCGTGGACCCACACCTAGTCGCTATTCCGAGAACTTCAAGAAGTCTTAGGGGGAGCGCCGCAGTGCTACGAAGGAGGGTGTGATGCTGCTGCGCATCATTGTCGGACTCACCCTCACCGCGACGTGTCTCGTCATCGCTGGGCGTCGTTTTTGGTGGCTGTCACGTCTCCTTCGTAGTGGTCAAGATGCGCCACGTCGCTGGCGGGGGTTTCGCCGGGTTAGTGACGTCGAAATCGTCGAGGTCGCGGGTCAGCGAAAGTTGCTGCGCTGGACGGTGCCGGGACTCGCACATTTCTTCACCATGTGGGGCTTCACCGTTCTCCTGACCACCATCATCGAGGCGTACGGTGCGCTGTTCCAACGCGACTTCCACATCCCGTGGATTGGCCAGAGCAACTGGCTGGCCCTCGTCGAAGACTTCTTCGCCACGGCGGTTCTGATCTCGCTGGTCGTCTTCTCCGTGATCCGCCTCGTGCAGTCACCATCGCGACGCGAACGGCGCAGCCGCTTCTACGGATCGCATACGGGGGCGGCCTGGGCCGTGTTGGGAATGATCGCCCTGGTCATTGTCACCTTGCTGGGCTACCGCGCAGCGCAGATCAACACCGGCGAGTTCCCCTTCGGCCAGTCGAAGTGGGCGTTCTCCTCGCACCTGGTGGCCACCTGGTTCTCGCCCCTGGGCGTAGGGGTCAACTCGGTTCTCGAGGTGGTGCTTTTGCTCGCGAACATCGCGGTCATCACGGGCTTCTTGGTGTTCGTCGCGTACTCCAAACACCTGCACATTTTCCTGGCTCCGGTCAACATTGGCGTCTCGCGTCGACCTCGCGCGCTCGGCGCACTTGACAAGACCCCCGTCATGGACATGGAGAAGGTCACCGAGGACACGGTGTTCGGCGTTGGTCACGCCGAGGACTTCACCTGGAAGCAGATGTTGGACTTCGCGACCTGCACCGAGTGTGGGCGTTGTCAATCGGTGTGTCCCGCCTGGACGACGGGTAAGCCGCTCAGCCCCAAGCTCCTCATCATGGGACTGCGCGACAACATGTTCGCCTCGGCGGACCGGCTGCTTTCGGGAGCGTCTCACGGCGACGTGGCGACCCTGGTGCCCACCACAATCGATCCCGACGTGCTGTGGTCATGCACCACGTGCGGGGCCTGCGTCGAGGAATGTCCGGTGGATATCGAACACGTCGACGCCATCGTGGACATGCGCCGCTACGAGGTGCTGATGGCCTCGCGTTTCCCGGTGGAGGCGGGACTGATGTTGCGTAACCTCGAGAACCAGGGTGATCCCTGGGGACTGGGTCCCGCGAAACGTACCGACTGGTTAGCGGGCCTCGACTTCGAGGTTCCGGTGATCGACGGACCCATTCCCGAGGGCATCGAATACCTCTACTGGGTGGGGTGCGCGGGAGCACTCGATGAACGCGCGCGCAAGCAAGTGGAATCGACCGCGCGCATGCTGCACCGTGCCGGCGTGACCTTTGCCATCCTGGGCCCGCGCGAATCATGTTCGGGCGACCCGGCGCGACGAATGGGCAACGAATACCTTTTCCAAGAGATGGCCCAGACCAATATCGCGACACTCAATGAGGTGGGGGCCCGAAAGATCGTGGCGAGTTGTCCCCACTGCTTCAACACCTTGAAGAACGAATACCCGGACCTGGGTGGGAATTACGAAGTGATCCATCACTCGGAATTGCTCGCTCACCTAGTGGTCAGCGGACGTCTGGTCCCGGGAATGTCGTACCAGGGGACGGTGACGTATCACGATCCTTGTTACTTGGGGCGCCACAACCGAGTCTTCGACCAGCCGCGTTCGGTGATCGACGCGATTCCCGGGGCCACGCAGGTGGAGATGGGCCGTCACCGCGAGAAGGGCTTCTGTTGTGGGGCCGGTGGGGCGAGAATGTGGATGGAAGAGACCATTGGCAAGCGGGTTAATTCTGAGCGCACCGAGGAGGCCCTGGCGACCGGGGCGGACGTGGTGGGCACCGCTTGTCCCTTTTGCATGATCATGATCGACGACGCTCTCAAGGCCCAGGGTCGGGCCGAAGACGTCGCGGTGCTCGATATCGCGCAACTAGTGGAGCGTTCATTTTAAAGGGAAAAGACCCCTTTCGGAGCCTCTAGTTCACGCGCACGAAACACAGTGCTAACGAAACAGAAATCCTCGTTGGACACACTGAAGTGAACAACTTGAGGTCAACGGCGCCCTCTCCGACCAAAAGGAGTGGATGTGCTGTTTGCGGCCACCAACATTCCCTATCCCAGTTGGCTGAATCCGGCCGACAACACCTGGCAACTCGTCGCGGCGACGCTGGTGGGGCTCATGAGCCTCCCCGGACTCGCCGTGCTGTACGGCGGACTCGTACGAAAGAAGTGGATCGTCAACACCATGATGATGTGCTTCACGGGTTTCGCGCTCACGCTCGTCGTGTGGATGCTGTGGGGATACAACATGGCCTTTGGGCCCCAATCGCACTTCGGGCCCACGGGCTCGTTCTGGAGCGGGTTCATTGGTCACTTCCACGCCATCGGATCAGCGTTCGGTGAGCAGGGTCAGGCGGTGTCGGGGGCCAATACCCTTATCCCGTTCCACTTCCCGACCGCGACACTGGTCTACTTCCAGTTCGTCTTTGCGGCGATCACCCCACTGCTCTTCCTGGGCGGTCTCGTCGGGCGAATCAAGTTCAAGGCCTGGCTGTTGATCGTGCCGATGTGGATCACGATGGTGTACTGCGTCAACGCGACGTTACTCTGGGGCGGCGGCTTCTTCGCCCAGAAGGGGGCAGTGGACTTCTCGGGTGGCTACGTCATCCACCTGAGCGCTGGTTGCGCGGCGTTCGTCGGTGCGGCCATCGTGGGACCCCGCCGTTGGCAGGACCGCGAGAACGCCTTCCCGAGCAACCTGATGATGGTGGCGGTCGGCATCGGTATCGTCTGGCTCGGTTGGAACGGCTTCAACGGTGGTGACCCGTTCTACGCGGGTGCCGACGCCGCCGCGGCGGTGTTGAACACGAACGTCGCGACGGCAGTCGGACTCCTCGTGTGGATGTTTATGGACATGCTCTTCACCAAGCAGAAGAAGCCCACGTTCCTCGGCGCCCTCAACGGTATGTTGTGCGGATTAGTCGCCATCACGCCCTCGGCGGGTTGGGTCAACGGTACCGGCGCCATCCTGGTGGGGCTGATCGCCTCCGCTCTGGTCTGGGTGGCGTGGAACTACCTCTCCAAGGTGCGTCCCTTCTCGAAGGTCGACGACGCCCTGGGCGTGGTCTACACGCACGGTTGCGCGGGACTCATCGGTGGTCTGTTGGTGGGCATTCTCGCCGACCCCCACATGATTGAGTACGGCGTCGTCGGTAAGGTCTACGACGCGGCGGGCAGTTTCTCGGTGGCCGGGTGGTTCTACGGCCACTCGTTCCACCAACTCTGGGAGCAGTTCCTCGCCGCCGTATGGGTCATCAGTTGGACTTCGTTCATGACGGCCGTCATCTTCTACATCGTGAAGTTCACGGTAGGATTGCGCGAGTCCGATGAGGTCCTCGCGATCGGTGACATCGCCATCCACGACGAGGAAGCGTTCCCCGAGCCCACCTTCGGTGAGCCAGTTTCGAGCCCCAGCCACTCACACAGCGACAACGTTTAAGGAGCGACATGAAATTAGTCAGCGCAGTTATCAAGCCGTTCAAGTTGGACGAGGTGAAGGTGGCGGCCCGTGAAATCGGGGTGACCGGAATGACCGTGAGCCAAGTTCGTGGCTTCGGCCGCACCGGCGGTCACATCGAGATCTACCGCGGCAAGGAGTACGAGTTCGACTTCGTCGACAAGCTTCAGGTCGAGATTGTCACCACCGACGAGCTCGTTGATCAAGTGGTCGACGCGGTCGCGGGTGCCGCTCGCACCGACACGGTGGGTGACGGCATGCTCTGGGTCACCGACATCGAGCACGTGGTGCGGATCCGCACCGGCGAGCGTGGTCCTGAAGCGGTCTAGTACTAAGGACGTTAGGGAGGGCGCCGGGGCAACCCGACGCCCTCCCTGCCCCCTCGCGTGGCGACATTGTCGTCGTCCAACGTTTCGTGGTGGAGTGTAAGGAATGGTCGGCGTAGGACATACTGCAGTGTGAACACTTCCTCCCCCAATCCAGTTTTGAGGACGACTCGGCCCCCTTCGTGGCGACGTCGTGGGCGCCGCGGCGCAGGGTGGACCGTCTTACTGGGCGTCCTCGCGGGGCTGAGTGTGCCCGGCGCGGCGCCCGCCAGTGCGGCGCCCGCCACGACGACGTATCGCTCGACACTCGGTCCGGTGACGGCGACGTTGACTTTTCGAGGTGCGTACCCCGAATCGCACGGGGCGGTACTCACCATTTCGGCGGCGGGCCGGGTGACGTATCGCCGCGCGGTGACCTCGAAGTTTTGCGGCAACCTCTGCTGGCCCCAGGCGGCGGACTACGGCGGGTCGTCCAACCCGCTGCAGGTGGTGCGACTAGGTCCCGGCGCCCCGGACGTGATCCTGGGTCTCTATAGCGGCGGCGCACACTGTTGCACGATCGACGAGATCTACGCCCCGGTGCGCACGTCGTCGCCCTCGACGTCGCGAAGTTACCGGGCGACGGAAGTGTTCTTCGGCGATCCGGGGGCGCAACTCCGTACCCTTCCCGGCGCGAAGTGGCCGGTGTTGGTGACCGCGGACGATTCCTTCGCCTACGCCTTCACCGACTACGCGGGTTCGGGACTACCGATCAAGATTCTGCGCTTCACCAATGGTCACGTGGTGGATGTCACGCGCCAGTATCGACACCTGATTAGTCTCGACGCCCAGTCGTGGCTCCACGCGTTCTACGCGCAGGCGAGCACGCACTACGACGACTCCGTGGGAATCATCGCCGCGTGGGTGGCGGATGAGTACCTCCTCGGACGGGCACGTTCGGCGCAGGCGTTCTTGCGCACCGAGCTTCGCGCGGGTCATTTGCACAGCGCGCTCGATCCTCAAGAGACGGGGGCGCACTTCATCGCGCAACTGACGAAATTCTTGCGACAGCGCGGATACTAGAGAACGGACCTCACCCCGCCTGGCGCGCGACGGCCTCGGCGGCCGCGGCGGCCGCGACGGGGTCGCCCAGGTAGTCGGCCGCTACGACGTCCAGGGTGTCGTCGAGTTTCATCACGTAGGGAATTCCGGTGGGAATCTCGAGTTCGGCGATCTCGTCGTCGTCGATGTTCTGGAGGACTTTGCGCAACGCGCGCAGGGAGTTGCCGTGGGCGACCACGAGGACCGCTCCCCCGCGGACGCCCTCGCGACGAAGGTCCTCGGCGATGACGTCGGTGAAGTACGGCGTCACCCTCGCGACCACGTCCTTGAGGCACTCGGTCAAGGGGATGTTCTCGGACGCGACGTCACGATATCGCGGGTCGAGTGAGTTGGCGCGGGGGTCGTCGGCGTCCATGGGGGGTGGCGGAACGTCGTAGGAACGACGCCAGAGTTTGAGTTGGTCCTTGCCGAACTGCTCAGCAGTCTCCTTCTTATCCTTGCCCGTGAGGTCACCGTAGTGACGTTCGTTGAGCCGCCAGCTTCGCCGCACGGGCAACCAGGACCGGCCCGCTTGGTGCAGGGCGATCTCGGCCGTGCGAATCGCGCGGGTGAGGACCGAGGTGTACAACACCCGCATGTCGAGTCCCGACGCGGCGAGCAGGTTCCCCGCTTCGCTCGCCTCGGCTTCGCCCTGGGTGGTGAGGTCGACGTCGTGCCAGCCGGTGAAGAGATTGAGTTCGTTCCATTCGGAGCGTCCGTGACGTAAAAGTATGAGATCGGGCACGTTGTCATCGTAGTGACGCCGAGCAGGGGAGGCCTCTGTGGCCAAGAGGGGCCGTCAAGGGCCCAACGGACGACTGAAGGAGCTATTGATTACTAAAGTCCTTATATATTTTCTTGACAAGATAAGACTCAAGTCTGTATACTTGAGGCAACACGTCGAGCGGCCGGAGAGACCGAGCGCACGACACAGGTAACTGAAGGAGCATTTCATGGCTAAGGCAGTCGGTATCGACCTCGGAACCACCAATTCGGTGGTCTCTGTGTTGGAGGCGGGTGAACCCGTCGTTATCCCGAACGCCGAGGGTGGTCGCACGACGCCGTCGGTGGTTGGATTCTCAAAGACCGGCGAAGTACTCGTCGGCGAGGTGGCCAAGCGTCAAGCCATCACCAACCCCGAGCGCACTATTCGCTCGGTCAAACGCCACATGGGCGAGAGCTGGAGCGTCGACATCGACGGCACCAAGTACACCGCTCAAGAGATTTCGGCGCGCATCTTGCAAAAGCTCAAGCGCGACGCTGAGGCCTACCTCGGTGACAGCGTCACCCAGGCGGTCATCACCGTCCCGGCGTACTTCAACGACGCCCAGCGCACCGCCACCAAGGAGGCCGGCCAGATCGCCGGACTCGAAGTGTTGCGCATCGTCAACGAGCCCACGGCCGCGGCCCTGGCCTACGGTCTCGACAAGGGTGGCCAGGAGCAGACCGTACTGGTCTTTGACCTCGGTGGCGGGACCTTCGACGTGTCGGTCCTGGACATCGCCGACGGCGTCTTCGAAGTCAAGTCCACCCACGGCGACACCCACCTCGGTGGTGACGACTGGGACGACGCGGTGATGCAGTGGCTCGTCAAGACCTTCAAGGACACCGAAGGCGTCGACCTGTCCGCGGACAAGATGGCGGTTCAGCGACTCAAGGAAGCCGCGGAGAAGGCCAAGATCGAGTTGTCCTCGGTGCAAGAGACCACGGTCAACCTGCCCTTCATCACCGCCACCGACGGTGGCCCCAAGCACCTCGACATCAAGTTGTCGCGCGCGAAGTTCAACGAGCTCACCGCCGACCTGGTGGAGCGCTGCCGTACGCCGTTCGACCAAGCGATCAAGGACGCGGGTTTGACATTGGACAAGATCGACCACGTCATCATGGTCGGTGGTTCGACGCGTATCCCGGCCGTCCAAGAACTCGTCGCCAAGGTGACGGGCAAGGAGCCCAACAAGAGCGTGAACCCCGACGAGGTGGTCGCCATTGGCGCCGCCGTGCAGGCGGGCGTTCTCAAGGGTGACGTCAAGGACATCTTGCTACTCGACGTGACGCCGTTGTCGCTGGGTATCGAGACCAAGGGTGGGGTGATGACCAAGATCATCGAGCGCAACACCACGATCCCCACGAAGAAGTCCCAGACCTTCACGACCGCCGACGACAATCAGCCGAGCGTCGAAGTGCACGTCTTGCAGGGTGAGAGGGAGATGGCGTCCTACAACCAGACGCTCGGAAAGTTCCAGTTGGTGGGTATCCCGCCCGCGCCGCGCGGTATGCCTCAGATCGAGGTGACCTTCGACATCGACGCCAACGGTATCGTGCACGTCTCGGCGAAGGACACCGCCACGGGAGCGACGCAGTCGATGACCATCACGGGGGGCTCCTCGCTCTCCAAGGACGAGATCGACCGCATGGTGCGCGACGCCGAGGCCCACGCCGAGGACGACCGTCAGCGTCGCGCCGAGGCCGAGGTGCGCAACAACGCCGACGGACTCGTCTACTCGACCGAGAAGTTGCTCAAGGACCAGGCCGAGTCGTTCCAGGGCACGGAGCGTGAGGACGTCGAGGGCGCCCTGGCGGCGTTGAAGGAGACCCTGAACGGGACCGACAACGACGCCATCTCCGCCGCCACGGAGAAGTTGTTGACCGCGAGCCAGGGGTTCAGCCAGCGTCTCTACGAGGAGGCCGCCAAGGCCAGTGCTCAGAGCTCGTCGGCGACCCCGCCGCCCGCCGGGGAGGACGATGACAGCATCGTCGACGCGGAGATCGTGGAATAACCGTGAGTGAGGTTTTTGAATCCGAAGAGGTGACGGCGTCCCAGGACGCCGTCACCCAGGACATCTCGGAACTCGCCCAAGTCGAGTTGGGACATCTCGGAACTCGCCCAAGTCGAGTTGCAGCGTGACGAGTACCTCGACGCGCTCCAACGCCTTCAGGCGGACTTCGAGAATTATCGCAAGCGCGTCGCGCGATCGTCCGACGACGCCGCCCAGCGCGCCGCGGGAGCGCTGGTCTCGTCGCTATTGCCGGTGCTCGACGCCCTGGACCTGGCGGCGGCGCACTTCGCGTCCTCCTCCGGCGACGAGGTGGCGGCGCTGCACCAGTCACGTTCTCTACTGCTGGACTCGCTCGTGAAGCAGGGGCTCGAACGCGTCGCCGACGCCGAGGTGGTCTTCGATCCCCAGATTCACGACGCGGTCGCGCACGTGGTGGGCGACGACGACGGTGACACTACCCAGGTGGTGGACGAAGTGCTACGCGCGGGGTACCGGTGGAAGGGCAACGTGCTGCGACCCGCCATGGTCAGAGTCAAGGGATAGAAGGACTACATGGCCGAGCGTGAGTGGTTCGATACGGACTACTACAAAGTCTTAGGGGTGACGTCGAGTGCGACGGACAAGGAGATCACGCGCGCCTACCGCAAACTCGCCAAAGCGCACCATCCCGATACGAATCCTGGGTCGGAGGAGCGCTTCAAGGAGATCTCCGTTGCCTACGACGTCTTGGGCGACGCCGCCAAGCGCAAGGAGTACGACGAGGTCCGTCGGCTCGGTCCCGCCGCGGCCGGCTTCGGTGGTGCCCCGACGGGGGCGGGTAACTTCAACTTCCAGTCGGGCGACATCGGTGATCTGGGCGACCTCTTCGGCGGACTGTTCGGGAATCGTCGGGCGCGCGCCCAACGCGGCGCGGACCTTGAGACCGCGTTGCACCTGAGCTTCCGCGATTCGGTGATGGGCGTGACGACGACGGTGTCGCTGCCCAGCAACGAGGCCTGCCACACCTGTCACGGCCGCGGGGCGGCGCCGGGCGGCTACGTGACCTGCGAGGTGTGTCACGGTCGCGGCGTGATGAACGACGATCAGGGGCCCTTCGCGATGTCGAGCGTCTGC
>JAJZEN010000061.1:0-9980 GCA_021828545.1 Actinomycetes bacterium | reverse complement strand
AACTGCGCCGGTCGCGGTGGGCGCATCGTCACCCCGTGTCCCACCTGTCAGGGCTCGGGTCGCGAGCCCTCGTCGCGACGGGTCAATGTTCGTATCCCGCCCGGAGTCGTCGACGCCCAGCGCATCCGCCTCAAGGGCAAGGGTGGCCCGGGGAGCAACGGGGGCGCACCCGGGGACCTCTTCGTCGACGTCCACGTGGCCAACGACGCGCACTTCGAGCGCCGCGGGCGACACGTGACCACGTCGGTGGCGGTGGGACTCACCGCGGCGATCCTCGGCACCACGCTCGAAGTGGCGACGCTCGACGATCCGGTGACCCTCAAGATCCCCGCCGGTACCCAGCCCGGCACGACCATGCGCGTGCGCGGCCGCGGCGTGCCGGGCGGCGCCAAGCACGCGCCCGGCGACCTCCTGGTCACCGTGAACGTCGAGGTGCCCAAGAAGCTCACCAAGGAGCAGCGCACTTTGGTGGAGAAGCTCGCCAGCGCGCTGCACGAGGAGGTCTCGTGAGCGAACGCGAACACCATGCCGTCTACGTCATCTCGGTCTTCGCCGAGATCGCCGGCGTGCACCCCCAGACCCTGCGCAATTACGAACGCAGTGGCCTGCTGAGCCCCCAACGCACCAGTGGTGGTTCTCGTCGATTCTCCGAGGCCGACCTGGCGGCGTTGCGCCGTATCCAGGTGCTCACTAACGAGGGCGTGAACCTCGAGGGCGTCAAGCGCATCATGCGACTCGAGGGTGAGGTGGCGCGTCTGGGCGAGGAGTTGGCGACGCGCGCCCGAGAGGCACGCTCGTCGGTGGCCGAGACCCATCGCCAGTACCGCCGCGACCTCGTGCCGGTGCAGAACACCATCGCGGTCTTCTTCGACGCCCGACGACGCGACCGTCGAGAGCGAGGTGCGTCGTGAGTCTCGATCCCCAACGCTGGACGCTCAAGACCCGTGACGCCTTCCAGGGGGCCACGACCCAAGCGGGGGCGGCGGGTAATCCCTACGTCACCCCCGCGCACCTCCTGCTGGCGTTGCTCAATGACGCCACGGGTGTGGCACGACCGCTATTGGTCGGCGCCGGCCTGGACCCGATCGCCATTACCGCCGCGCTCAACGAGAAGGTCGCGCGAGAGCCGCGCACGGTGGGCGGATCGCAACCCGGGTTGTCGCCCGAGGCGCGCCAGGGCCTCGAGGAGGCCGACGCCTTGCGCGCCGACCTGGGCGACGAGTACCTGTCGGTCGACCACGTGGTGGTGGCCTGGGCGCCCCTCCTGGGTACGAATCGCGAGACGTTACTGGGCGCACTTCGCTCGATCCGGGGCTCGGCGCGTATCACGAGTGAGAATCCCGAGGAGACCTTCCAGTCGCTCGAGAAGTACGGTCGCGACCTGACGGCATTGGCGCGCGCCGGTGCCCTCGACCCGGTGATCGGCCGCGACGACGAGATCCGCCGCGTCATCCAAGTGCTGTCGCGGCGCACTAAGAACAACCCCGTACTGATCGGCGAGCCCGGCGTGGGCAAGACCGCCATCGTCGAGGGTCTGGCGCTACGCATCGTCGAGGGCGACGTCCCGGAGTCGTTGCGCGGGCGCCGCGTGGTCGCACTCGACCTGGGCTCGATGGTCGCGGGCGCGAAGTATCGCGGTGAATTCGAGGAGCGTATGAAGGCGGTCCTCAAGGAGATCGAGGACGCGCACGGTGACGTGGTCGCCTTCATCGACGAGTTGCACACCATCGTGGGCGCTGGCGCGAGCGAGGGCGCCATGGACGCGGGGAACATGATCAAACCCCTCTTAGCGCGCGGCGAACTGCGACTCATCGGGGCCACCACCTTGGACGAATACCGCCAGTACATCGAGAAGGATGCGGCCCTCGAGCGTCGTTTCCAGCAGGTCCTCGTGGGCGAGCCGTCCGTCGAGGACACGGTGGCGATTCTGCGCGGGCTCAAGGAGCGCTACGAGGTGCACCACGGCGTGCGCATCCAAGACGCCGCGCTGGTCGCGGCCGCGACGCTGTCCCAGCGCTACATCGCCAATCGGTTCCTGCCCGACAAGGCCATTGACTTGATGGACGAGGCCGCGTCGAAGTTGCGCATCGAGATCGATTCGATGCCCACCGAACTCGACGTCGTGAATCGGCGGGTGCGTCAACTCGAGATCGAACGTATGGCGCTCGCGCCCGAGACCGACGACGCGTCAAAGGAGCGCTTGGCGAAGCTCGAAGCGGAGTTGGCCGACCTCCGCGAGCACTTCGACGAACTGGCCGCCGGTTGGCAGGCCGAGAAGGCGGCGATCCAAAGGATTCAGAGCGCCAAGCAGGAGTACGAGGACCGTCGTGCCGAGGCCGAACGTCTCGAGCGCCACGGTGACCTCAGTGGTGCGGCGGTGCTGCGCTACGGAACCCTCCCCGAACTAGAAAAGAGCATCGACGTCGCCACCGGTGAACTCGGCGCCCTGCAGATCAACGGTGCGTTCCTCAAGGAGGAGGTGGACGCCGAGGACATCGCCGACGTGGTGAGCCGCTGGACCGGGGTGCCGGTCGCCAAACTCCTCGAGGGCGAAGTCGACAAGCTCGTGCGCATGGAGCAACTACTGCACTCGCGCGTGGTGGGACAAGACGAGGCGGTGGTCGCCGTCGCCAACGCCATCCGGCGTTCGCGCGCCGGGCTGTCGGACCCCAATCGGCCGATTGGATCCTTTCTCTTCATGGGGCCCACCGGCGTGGGCAAGACCGAGTTGGCGCGCGCTCTCGCGGAGTTCCTCTTCGACGACGATCACGCCATGGTGCGCTTTGACATGAGCGAATACATGGAGAAGTTCGCGGTGTCTCGCCTGATCGGCGCGCCCCCGGGCTACGTGGGCTACGAGGAGGGGGGTCAACTCACCGAGGCGGTGCGACGTCGGCCCTACTGCGTGGTGCTGTTCGACGAGATCGAAAAGGCCCACCCCGACGTCTTCAATCTGCTCTTGCAGGTCCTCGACGACGGTCGACTCACCGACGGACAAGGTCGCACGGTCAATTTCACCAACGTCGTGTTCATCATGACCAGTAACATCCCCGGCGATCCCTTGGAGTACTTCCGACCAGAGTTCGTGAACCGAATCGACGACATCATCCGATTCCGCGCGCTCGACGAGAACGACCTGGCGGTCATCGTGGGGATTCAACTCTCACGACTGCGCGCGCGACTGGCCGCGCGTCACTTGGCCCTCGACGTGACGTCCGCGGCGTCACTGCTCCTCGCGCGCGAGGGGTTCGATCCGGCTTTTGGCGCTCGCCCCTTGAAGCGCGTGATCCAGCGCCGCATCGAGGACCCGGTGGCCCTGGCGATCCTCCAGGGCGCGTATCGCGACGGCGACACCATCACGGTGGACGCGGACGCGGAGGCCGACGGAGGGACCCTCAGCTTCCACTGACGAACACGCGAGCGTCCCGACGACGACCCCACGCGCGACCGCGCGGCGAACGTGTCCGAGTGCGCACGTCAATGCTCACCCGGTCCGTGACACGCACTCGGCGTCCGTCACTGAACGTCCGCGGACCCTCCTGGTTTGACCCCTCAGTTCACCTCGTCGCCACGTTCTCCTCGCTCAACCCCCGCGCGCATCGCTCGTCGGTGGATCCACGCCCCAAAAGGTCCGCCGAAAGAGATCCGTTGGGCCCAGGGCGCCGCCAACGCGCTCGCTCGCAAGTGAGACGGGTCACCGCGCCTCGCCACTAGTTCGGATCGGACTGGTCGACTCCCTCGATGAGTGACTGCTCCTCGACGACGTCATCGCCGTAGACGGGCAGGAGCTTACGCGCGAGGACGGGGAAGAGTATCGCGGAGAGTACGGCGACCAGGATGATGGCCGCGTAGTTTCGCGGTCCGAGGAACCCGGCACTCCGCCCAATCTCGGCGGTCGTCACCAGGAGCGTCAGCGGCGCCATCAGCATGGTCGCCCCGGCGAACGACATGCGCCAACTGTGCCCCCGGTGCCTCAGGTAAGGGGCGACCACCAGTCGTGACGCGCTGAGGACGACGAGGATGAGTCCGATTAACGGCAATAAGGACAACACGCTCGCGCTTAAGGGCGTCTGAAGTCCGACGGTCAAGAAGAAGAGGGGGATGAAGAAGCTATTGGCCACCGAGGTCAATCGCTCGATGATTGCGCGCGCGTTGCCGATCACGCCTCGAAAAATGACTCCCGCGAGTAACGCACCGAGGACGGTCGGAATCCGAATGACTCCCGCGAAAGCCACGACCACGAACAGCAACGCGAACGTGCCGCGCAATCCGACCTCAATGGGGTCATCGCGGCGGAACCAACGATGGAAGTGCCGAGGCACGCGCGATCGAGAACGCTGAAAGAGGCGCACGAGGACGTAGGCGAAAAGGAAGAAGAGGGCCACTCGAGTGCCCAGGAGCGCGGAGGTCGTCGCCGAATCATGTCGACTCGCGACGCTCAAAATATTCAGGGCACCGAGATAGACGACCTCGGTCACTGAACCGATGAGTAAGACGTCGTGCCCAAAACGCTGTCCCATCCATCCCTGGACGTAGAGCACCGGCACCGTGATGCCGACCGACGTCGCCGCTCCCGCGAGGACCCAGATCGCCGACGCTCCGGCCAGGTGACCCAACACGAGCCACGACACCCCGAGCGAAGAGACAAAGAGACCCACTCCCATCGCCACCGAGCCTCGCCCCGCGCCCCACAACTGACGAAAGTCAATCTCCAGACCGACCAGGAACATCAAAATGAGGAAGCCCAGCTGGCCCAGGGTCGATATGACACTCGACGTCGAATAGTCCGCGGGCGAGATGACGCGGCTCAGTCCGATCCCGATGATCAATTCGATCACCGCGCCCGGCACGGAGATCATTTCGCCGATGAGGGGGCCAACGAAGGCCGCCACGGAGAGCAAGGCCAGAACAAAACTCACGTTGAGCGACACTCGATCTCACTTCAAGTAGGGCGGTGATTCGCGAAGATTCCACCACGATGCGTCCAACAGCCATTTTAGATGACGCGGGTATTTTCGACGGTCCGTCGTTCCCAACACCCCGCCACCACTGTCGTCGAAGAATCGGCGCGACGCAACAATCTGGCTATTTCAATTCCGTGACATCTCTCCTACCTCCAAGATCGCCTACGGTCGCCGGGAGACGTATGGGTTCAGGGGGCCAATGACGCCGGCCTCGGATTCGGGTGGTGTCGTCACCTCGCGACCCGACGGTGATCGCCGTGCGCGCAATTGACCGCGCTCGGCTCACGAGGGCGAACGACGTAGGTCATCGTGTCAACGAGGCTGGACGTCGTGCGCGTGACACTCTCTTCGCGCCCCCGAGCACCGTACGGGGGCCGTGGAGGATTCTCGCATCACTCTTTCGTGAGCGTCGACATTTCCCTCGACGAGGGGATGGTCGCCCGACTGACGCGCACTCTCTCGACGTCGCGAGGGCCACTCGAGTGACGACGGACTCGCCCACTGGTGCCACCAATCGCCTACGCCGCACGTCGGGGACCACGGCGGGTGTCGCTGCCCTACGCCGAGGCGAGCGAAGAATCTCCATCATTTCGGTCACCTCGGAGTGTGGAGGGATCGTCACGTCGTGAGTCAAGGGCCTCTGGCCGCCGTCGTGACCACCGCGAGTCTCGGGCGGCGGGGACCCCGTGAGAGGTCAAGTAGACTGGTGGGGCAAACCGACCTTTCCGAGGGAGCCCCGTGCCCGCAACAGTGGTAGTAGGTACCCAGTGGGGTGATGAAGGCAAGGGAAAACTCACCGACCTCCTGGCGCGCGAGATGGACATGGTGGTGCGCTATCAGGGCGGACACAACGCCGGTCACCGCATCGTCGTGAATGGTGAGGCCTTCGCGCTCCAACTCGTGCCCTCGGGCGTGCTCTACCCCCACATCACTCCGGTGATCGGCAATGGCGTCGTGGTGGACCCGAGCGTCCTGCTCGCGGAACTCGATTCCCTGAGCGCCAAAGGCGTCGACGTCGCCAGGGTCGTCGTCTCGGGCAACGCTCACCTCATCATGCCCTACCATCAAGAGCTGGACCGCCTGACCGAGCGATTCCTGGGCAAGAACGCGCTGGGGACCACCAAGCGCGGGATCGGACCCGCCTACGCCGACAAGTCCTCGCGAGTGGGACTACGCGTGCAGGACCTCCTCGACGCGAAGATCTTTCGTGAGAAGCTCGACGTGGTGCTCCACGAGAAGAACCTCGTGCTCAACAAGATCTACAACCGCCCCTCGATCTCCGCGGCCTCGATCTGTGAGAAGTACCTCGACGAACTCGCGCCGCGCGTGGCCCCCATGATCGCCGACACCGTGGGTATCGTCCACGCGGCCCTCGCCAGGGACCAGCGTCTCTTGCTCGAAGGAGCACAGGCGACGTTCCTCGACCTCGATCACGGGACGTATCCCTTCGTGACGTCCTCGAACCCCGTGGCCGGAGGCGCGTGCACCGGTTCGGGACTGGGACCGCGCGACCTGAGCGACATCGTCGGCATCGCCAAGGCCTACGTCACGCGGGTCGGGGCGGGACCGTTCCCCACCGAACTCGACGGCGATCTGGCCGAACTACTGGTCGAGCGGGGTCACGAATTCGGGACCAACACCGGGCGCCGCCGCCGGGTGGGGTGGTTCGACGCGGTCATGGCGCGCCAGGCCGCGCGCCTGAACTCACTCTCGGAGATCGCCCTGACAAAACTCGACGTGCTCGACACGTTGGATGAGATTAAGGTCTGCGTGGGCTACGAGGCCGGTGGTGAGCGCTACGACTTTCCTCCGTACCACCAGTCCGTCCTGCACGAGGTCGTGCCCGTCTACGCGACGTTGAAGGGCTGGCACAGCGACCTGACTGAATTCACCAGTTACGAGCAACTTCCCCCGGCGGCGAAGGAGTACGTGAGCTTCCTCGAAACGACCATCGGCGTGCGGATCTCGGTGGTGGGCGTGGGGCCGGGCCGAGAGCAGTTCGTCCGACCGTCGTGACGCGCTGTGTCGTGGTGGGATCGGGCGCTCGCGAACACGCCCTCGCCTGGGGACTCGCCAAGAGCGCCGACGTCGTCGTCACCCCGGGTAACCCCGGCATCGCCGCGCACGGACTGACCTGCGTGGACACGCCGGCCACGCAACTCGAGGCCGACCTCTTCGTGGTGGGTCCCGAACTCCCACTCACGCAGGGCCTCGCCGACGACCTTCGCGCACAGGGAAAGGTCGTGGTGGGTCCCGGTCGCCACGGGGCCCAACTCGAGGCCTCCAAAGCGTTCATGAAGCGATTCCTCGAGTCCGCGGGCGTCCCCACCGCGCGCTACGGCGTCTTCGGTGAGATCGATGCGGCGTGCGCGCATCTGGCCACGATGAGCGCCCCTTACGTCATCAAGACCGATGGTCTCGCGGCGGGCAAGGGCGTGCTGGTCACCGATGACCTCTCAACGGCGTGCGCCGACGTGCGCGACAAGTTGAACGGCAGTGCCTTCGGCGAGGCCGGCACGACGATCGTGATCGAGGAGGGTCTCGACGGAGTGGAGTGCTCGTTGCTGGTGCTGTGCGACGGCGAACGGGCGGTGCCCTTGGTGCCCGCCCAAGACTTCAAGCGCGTGGGGGAGGGTGACACCGGGGCCAACACCGGCGGGATGGGGGCCTACGCACCCATGCGCGCCATGGGGGACGACGACGTGGCCCGGGTGATGTCCGACATCGTCGCGCCGACCCTGGAGGAATTCCGCCGACGCGGCATCGACTATCGCGGGGTGCTCTACGCCGGCGTGATGATGGGAGCGCGGGGCCCCGCACTGCTGGAGTACAACGTACGCTTCGGCGACCCCGAGACCCAGGTGCTCGTCCCCCTCTACGGCGACGGGCTCTACGAGCTCCTTCGTCGCGTGGCGACCGGGGAGCTGCACGAGGTGCCCGTGACGTCGAGCGAGAGTGCCGTGACGGTGGTCCTGGCGGCTCACGGGTACCCCGAGGCCCCGCGTAGCGGCGACGTCATCCAAGGTTTGGGCGCGGACGGTCAACTCTTTGTGCCCGTCGAGGGCGTGACGATCTTTCACGCCGGTACCCGACGAGACGACCAGGGACGCTTCCTCACCCAGGGTGGACGCGTCCTGGCCGTGACGGCGACCGGCGCGACGATTGCGCGAGCGCGCGAGCGCGCCTACGCCGCGGTGGACCAGATCTCGTTCGAGGGTCGCGTCCTACGTCGTGACATCGCCGGGTCGGCGACCTAAAGGAGACGTATGATTCCACGCTATTCCCCCCGCGACGTCGCGGCCCTCTTCAGTGACGTGCACCGCTTCGACACCATGCTCGAGGTGGAATTGCTGGCGGCCGAGGGTCTCGCGCGACACGGGTTGATCCCCGACGCCGACGCGCTCGCGCTACGGACGCGTCGACCAGTGGTCGACGAGGACTTCGTCGCGGCGGTCGACGAGCGTGAACTCACCACCAATCACGACACCGCCGCCTTCGTCGACGTCGTGCAATCGAGGATCGGTATGCCCGAAGGGGCGTGGATCCACTACGGGATGACCTCCTCGGACATCGTGGACACCGCCCTGTGCTACAACCTCGCCCAGGCCATGGACATCGTGGTCCGCGAGGCGACGGCCCTGCGCGACGCGCTGACCCGTCGAGCGGTGCAGACCATCGATTGGCCGATCACCGGGCGCACCCACGGCATGCACGCCGAACCCACCACCTACGGCGCCAAGTTCTCGTTGTTCGCCCTCCAGGTCCAGCGCGACATCGCGCGCGCCACGCACGCCCGTGACGCCATCGCCGTGGGCAAGCTGTCGGGCGCGGTGGGGACCTACTCCAATATCGATCCCGCCGTCGAGGACTTCGTGTGCCGGTCGCTCGGACTGGTCCCGGTGCCCGCGACCCAGGTGATCGCGCGCGACCGACACGCCGAAGTGCTCTACGCGTGCGCGGCACTGGGCACGTCCATGGAAATCTTCGCCCTCGAAGTGCGCCACCTCGCGCGCAGCGAAGTCGGCGAGGCCCAAGAACCCTTCGCCCCGGGGCAGAAGGGTTCGTCAGCCATGCCCCACAAGCGCAATCCCATCGTCGCGGAGCGACTCTGCGGTCTCGCGCGGGTCCTGCGGGGTTATTTGCAGTCAGGCCTCGAGGACGTGGCGCTGTGGCACGAGCGCGACATCAGCCACTCCAGCGTGGAACGCGTGATCCTGCCCGACGCCCTGCAATTGACGGTCTACATGTTGAGAAAGGCGACGGCCCTCGCCGACGGCGTGGTCCTGTTGCGCGAGCGCGCCTACCAGAACCTGGTCGAGGGTTCACTGGGTCTGGTCTTCTCCCAGTCGGTGCTGTTGGCCCTGGTGGACGCGGGGCTGGCGCGTGACGACGCGTACCGCATTGTGCAGGATGCCGCGCGCCGCGCGATCGAGGAGCAACGCAACTTCCGCGACGTCGTCGCGGGTGACGCGTCGTTGCCGCTCGACGAGGCGACGCGCGCGCGCGCCTTCGACATCGAACGCATGGTGGCGCACCGCGGTCGCTTCCTCGACGCACTGACGTGGCGCTCGTGAGTGGACTGGGTCTTGCTCACGAGTATTCGGGCAAGGTGCGCGACCTCTACGCGGTGAGCGACACGCACTTGCTGATGGTGGCCTCGGACCGAATGAGCGCCTACGACGTGGTCATGAACGAGGCCATCCCCGGCAAGGGTCGGGTGCTCACCGGCTTGACCGACTTCTGGCTCCACGAGTTCGCCGACGTCACGCCGTCGGCGCTGGTGTCGTGCGACCCCCACGAGATCGAGACGTGGGTGCCGGGTTTCCTCGCCGCGTCGGAGTTCCACGGTCGCGCCATGCTCGTACGGCGCGCCGAGATGCTCCCCCTGGAGTGCATCGTGCGCGGGCGACTCGCCGGACAGGCGTACGAGGAGTATCGCCGGAGCGCGACGGTCCACCACATGGCGGTCGAGGCCGGACTGGAGCTGACCGACGCCTTCGTGACACCGATGTTCAC
>JAJZEN010000064.1 GCA_021828545.1 Actinomycetes bacterium | reverse complement strand
GATGGCGCGCTCGTCAAGTACCACCCACATCTGGATGAAACGCACCGCCTCGTCGTGCGGGGCGCGACCGAGTCGCCACGCGTCATCCTTCTCGGAGCGCACGGCGCCTGGCCCGACGATGCCCGAATGGCCCTTCGAGTCGCGCTGCCCGAGCGGGTCCCGCGACACCCAGGTCACTTTCCCCACGTCGCGGCGCGAGCGGGTGTCCAAATCGTTCCCGCGCTCACGATGCGGTCGTTGTTCACCAGTAGGACGCCGTGATGGGAGTTCGACGCCTCGTCGTGGGCCGAGCAGGAGGACGAGTGCGTCGACACCAACCATCCGGCGTCGCTCACGAAACGAGTCGACGCGCTACGCGCGACGTTGATCGGAGTCGAGGTCACGACGGTCGCCACGGCGACCACCTCCTCGGACCGCTCCGACCTTCGCGTCACCCGGAGGCCACGTATCGACTTTGAAAGTGTCGCGCGGTGGCGTCGTGACGTGACGACCGATCAGGGCCGGTTCGTGCGGTGACGGCGAAGTCGCCAACTCGAGGTCACCAGGAGCGGCTCTTCGAAGGTCGCCTCGGGATTGCTCCCGGGGTGACGATGCGGAGGACGGTGCGGTTCCTCGGCGGCTTCGTGGAGGTGACGCCGCGTTCCCGACCACTTCGCCGGTGGCGCGATGAGGCGGTCGGTGAGGTGATACATCGATTCCTCGTAGTTCACTCGCCACCCGTGGAAGTCCGGCCAGGCCTGCTCGGCCGTGCGCTCGAGGGGGAAACCCACGCGCTCGAGCATGGCGACCGCGTCGGCGAACTCCTCGTAGGTGAGTTGGATCGGCGCATCGGGTTGGGGGTCGAAGTTGACCTCCCAACCCAGCAACGTCGCGATCCGGTTCGTCAAGGTGAAACCCATGCGCAGGCATAACCGCGCCTGGGACGGCGCCGCCGACGGGGAGAGCGCCAGTTGCAGCGCCGCCGAGTCCAGGACCGCGAGGAGACCCAACGTCCACGACAGCCAGGGCTCGGGCGACCGGAACAGCAACAGGATCGGATAGGTGCTATGACTCTCGGCGACGTCGGCCGACCAGAGTTCCCAGTCCTTATAGAGGTCCGGCAGCGTGTCGAGGATACCCACCAATTGGTGGCGCGCCAGGAGTTCGGGTCCCCACGCCGGCGCCCCCGCGCGACTCTCAAGCATTGCCACGAGGCTCTCTCGTCGACTGAAGGCGCCGTAGAGGGTCGGCAGGTACGCGATTTGCAGGGCCACCACGATGACCCAGGTGGCCCCGGCCCAGATGTCGATACCCACGTTCTGGACTCCCCCGGCGTGGATCGCCCCGACGGTGAAGAGCGCCGTGAGTGCTTGCAGTAGGCCCAGTCCCAGGGAGTGCGTCGTGGGAACCAACATGATGCCGAACCCCACGATCAGCGACGCCGCCCAGAAGAGGATCTGCCCCAGCAGTGCGACGGGCGCGGTGGGGGCGAGGATCGCGTCCTTCTTCTCGTAGGACGACACGAGGCGCGACAGCACGACGAAGAAGAGCCGAACCGTGCGATTCACCAACAAGGTGAGCCGTTCGATGCCGAAGGGTTGGCGTGGCAACACCAGGACGAAAAGGATCCCGGTGATCGTCAGGACCACGATGGCCAGACCAACGACGAAGTCGATGACGCTCAGGACAACTCCCAACTCTTGATCAGCGCGACGAACCGCACCGGGGTAGCGACATCGTAGACGCGCGCGCGCCGGCGCCCGTCTTGGCAAGTGCACGCCTCCGCCGACGGCTCGCGCCCGGTGCGCGTAGGGCTGGGGCGTACCGGCGTGAGCACGGACGCGACGGCCCACCTCAACTCTCAGTCGAGGTGGGCGCTCACCCGTCGGTTGGTCGAGGTGGCGAACCGCGTGGGCGATGGACGAGGGGGATCCGGTCACCTCGCAAGGGCGGATCCCCCTTCGTACTCAGCCCGCCGTAACACAGCGGGTCCGAATTCCATTCGTCACCCGGTCTAGGCGTCGCGACGAATGAACAACCACGTACCTACCCCCAGGGCCGCCGCCGCGTACCCGCACAGCACCGCGAAGCCGACCCAGGGGCTCAACGACGGGCTGTTGCCCAGGACGTGTGTGACTGAGGTCATCGCGTCACTGATGTGGAACGGAAGATACTTCGTGACGGGTTGGGAGATCGACGACGGCAGCGCCTGCACGATGATCGGGAGCACCAACAAGATCCCGACGTAGGCGGTGATCGCCCCGGCCGTATTGCGAAGAATCGTCGCGAGCCCCAGGGCTACCAGCCCCAGCACCATCAGCACCAGTCCGCCGCCCGCGACCGCGCGCAGGACGCCGGGCTGAGAAAGTGACGCGTGCGGCGCCGGGCTGCGCAGGAGCGCCTGACCCAGCCAGAACGCACCGAAGGACAGGACCTCACTGACCACCAGGCCGAGTACCGTCATCACGGCGATCTTGGCGAACATCACTTTCGTACGGCTCGACACGGCCATCAAGGTCGAGCGGATCGTGCCGGTGGTGTACTCCGCGCTCATCACCAAGATCCCCAACACACCGACGACGAGTTGACCGAAGAGCATGCCGCGCAGGGACAACGCCGTGGGGTCGAAGCTCAGTCGCTCCACCGTCGACATCGTCGTCCAACTACCCGAGACGGCCACGCCCGCGATGGCCGCGACGCCCAGGGTGAGCACCGCCAGCGTCAGTAGCGTCCAGGCCGTGGAGCGCACGGAGCGAAGTTTGGTCCACTCCCCTTTGACGGCGCTGCGGGTGCGCACTCGTCCGTGGGACGACGTCGCGGTGAGGTGCGACGTGTACGTGAGGTCGGTGGACATGTCGTTACTTCCTCGTCTCGGTGAGTGGGGTGGTGCGAGCGTCGACCCCGGACGCGCCGGCGACGTCGTGCCCGCGGTACTCGACGCTGTCGCGCGTGAGTTCCATGAAGGCCTCCTCGAGCGACGCCATCTGGGGCGACAGTTCGTGGAGGTGCAGACCCGCTTCGCCCGCGATCGTGCCAATGGCGGGGGCGTCGAGGCCGCTCACCGAGAAGCTCCCGTCGGACTCGCGCACCACGTGGGCGCCGCGCTGGACCAGCAGCGCCGCGAGTCCGTCACCCTGAGGTGAGCGCACGCGCACGAACTGGCCCGAACTCTCGGCGATGAAGTCGCTGACCGAACCCGCGGAGATCAGTCTGCCTCGACCAATCACCACCAATTGATCCGCGGTCAGGGCCATCTCACTCATGAGGTGGCTCGAGACGAAGACCGTTCGCCCCTCGAGGGCGAGTCCCTTGAGGAGATTGCGCACCCACAGGATTCCCTCGGGGTCGAGACCGTTGATGGGTTCGTCGAAGAGCAGCGTCGGCGGATCACCCAGGAGCGCCGCGGCGATGCCGAGTCGCTGACCCATACCCAAGGAGAACTTGCCCACGCGGCGCTGCGCCACCTCGCGCAGTCCCACCATCTCCAAGACCTCGCTCACGCGGCTACGGGGAATGTCGTTGGTCTGGGCCATGAACCACAGGTGTTGAAAGGCGCTGCGTCCCGGGTGGATGGCCCGCGCCTCGAGGAGTGCACCCACTTCGCGCAGGGGGAGTCCGAGGCCGTGATAGGCGACGCCGTCGATGGTCGCGGTCCCTTCGTCGGGAGCGTCGAGGCCCATGATCATGCGCATGGTGGTCGATTTTCCCGAGCCGTTGGGTCCGAGGAATCCCGTGACGACGCCCTCGTGCACGTCAAAGGACAGGTCCGACACGGCAGTGGTGTCCTTGTAGCGCTTCGTGATACCCCTCACTTCGATCATGCGATCTCCCTCGTGCCCCGCCGCGAGCGTCACGCGACGGCGGTGATGGATAAAAGTCTGGTCCACGCGGGTCGTGACAATCATCGGCCGCGCGGCTCTTTCTTCCTCGCCGTGCGATGTAGTGCCGACGAGGCCGCTGTCATCCCTGCGACGTAGTGCGAAATGGACCGTGGGGGCTATGCACCGGCGCGCGGGCGTGACTAGCGTCGTGGGGTGACCCTCCTCACGACCGCGTCGCCTCTTCGACCCCCGTGGCTCGAGCGCATCTCCGCGCGCCAGTGGGTGTACCTGGACTACGCGGTGGCGCTCCTCTTCAGCGCGGGTGCTCTGGTGCACCTACTCTTCTTCCCGAGGTTCCCCGCCGACGCGGCCTTGGGTTTCCCGCGTTGGCTCCTCGCCCCGCTCTATCTCCTCGCCGCAGCGCCCATCGCCTTTCGCCGTCGCTGGCCCGTCGCCACACTCTCCATCACCTGCGCGGCCGTCACCGTGACGACGTTGCTCGGCCACTCCCTCGCCCCCGCGCCCCTCATCGCTCTGCCGCTCTACAGCGTCACCGTGAATTCGGCGCGGGGGCGTTCGGTGCTCACCCTCGTAGTGGTCGAGTCGGCGCTGCTGCTGGCCCTGGCGATCGCCTGGGCGTTGGGCCGCGCCCAGGGCGACGTCACCTTCAATTTCTTCTTGGCGGCGGCGACCTGGTTCATCGCCGACAGCATTCGCACGCGACGCACCTACGTCCGTGGTCTCGCGGCGCAGCGCGAGGAGCGCCAGCGTCTCGAGATCGAAGAGGCTCGTCGCGCCCTGGTCGAAGAGCGCATGTCCATCGCGCGCGACCTCCACGACGTCGTCGCGCACTCCCTGAGCGTGATCGCCATCCAGTCCGGGGTCGGTCGACACGTCCTCGATACCCAGCCCGACGAAGCGCGCAAGGCTCTGGCCGCGGTCGAGGCCACCAGCCGCTCGGCGCTCGAGGAGCTGCGCGGTGTGCTCGGGGTGTTGCGCCGCGCCGATGACGACGCGGCCGCCACCGCACCGGCGCCCAGACTGCGCGACCTCGACGGTTTGTTCGACCGCGTGCGCGCGGCCGGGGTACCGGTGGTGTCTCGCGTGAGTGGCGACGTGCGCCCCCTCACCGCGGCGATGGAACTCTCGCTCTACCGGATCACCCAGGAGGCTCTCACCAACGTGGTCAAACACGCGCGGAGCGCCCCCACGACCATTGACCTCGAGTACGGGGTCGATGAGGTGGTCCTGACCGTCCGCAACGACGCCCCACCACCCATCGTCGGCGCCGGCGAGTTCGATCACGTCACCGCGAACGGGGTCTCGCCGAAGGATGTTTCCCCGAACGGTGTCTCCTCGGGTCGCGCTGCC
>JAJZEN010000155.1 GCA_021828545.1 Actinomycetes bacterium | reverse complement strand
GGCGGAGACGTAGGGGGGGGGCAGTTGGTTGCGTTTGTTCAACTCACGATTCCTCGAAACCGGCGGCGTGACGCCTTCGCAATGTTGAACTCCCGATATCGATGATCGGGCGTGTATGGGAACGTGCGTGGCCGATGTGCGCGCTTCGTCCCCCCAAGGCCCGACGACGGCGTTCGAGCATCGATACGACGTAGTAATAACGATGGGACATAAGCCGTCATCGAGCAACGCGCTCCTCGCACTGTTCGAGCGATTGCCCTATGAACGTGACAATCGCCGTACTCCTCGTTTACATTTCCGCTGCCAACGTCCTATCTGGTTCCTATCATGACGCGTCCGGTCACGAGGTCTGAGGCGACGTCACTCTGGAGCGTCTTCGCTGGGTCACGTGGGACGCAAGGGACAGAAAGTCAACACCGACCTCTCCTGGTTGCACGGTGAATGCCCGCTGGTGTATGTCGACGTGCTTGTACGACCCGCGGGCCCTAACAGCGTGTGTCCTATCTGGACCCACCGATTCGCCTTGACCAACTGAACCAAATGTCTCAGCGGTGCTTGCTCACCGTCGGACTTCCCAGACGATGTTTCATCTGAGTACTCGGTTCCGACCCAGGACCCTCATCACGTTGCCGTGATGGTTATGCGGGTGACGATCGGCTCTTCCCACGTGCTTCGCGGTGCAGATCCCAAAGGGATCAGGCGCTGGAGAGAAGTGCAGTGTGCGTTGGGTCCAACAGTGGCACGGTCGAGGGCTCCTTGGATTGCCAGCGAGCTAGGTTGATGGCCGCGTTGAGGTCACGGTCGATGACCAGGCCGCAGGCCCCACACGAGTAGGTCCGTGTCGACGGGTCGAGGTCGTTTCTGACCTCGCCACAGCGCGAACAGGTCTTGGAGCTCGGGAAGAACCGATCAGCTACTCGCACTTCCACCCCGTGTCAGCGGGCCTTGTAGAGGAGTTGACGAGAGAACTCTCCCACCGCGGCGTCCGAGAGGGACCTCGCCAGGTGTCGGTTCCGCACCATGCCGGCGATGCCAGGTCCTCGATCACGAGGACCTGGCATTGGTCCACGAGGGCCCTTGAGGCTTGGTGGACCAGGTAGCGGCGGGTGTTGACAACCTTGCGATGGGTTTTCGTGAGTCGGGCCCGTGCTCGCTGGCGACCCTGGGACCCCGGCGTCGTTCTGGTCAGGGCCAGGTTGGCCGCTTCGAGCTTGGCTTGCGCTTGCTTCAATGTTTTCACCCCCTCGAAGTTCTGGGGGCGGTTTCGAGTGGAGAAACCCATCCGTTCGTCGTGAATGATGTACCTCCGGGGCGCGGCGCTCGATGTCCGTAGGTGGCTCTTCGACGCGAGTCTCGAAGGAACGACGAGGCGAGTGGTCGATACACCCGACGATGTCGTCAGGGGAGTGGCCCCGACGAACCATCTGTTTGCCGGCACAACTCCCGGTGCTCCAATATTCTAGAAGTAAACGTCTGGTGCACGAGGGCGCTATTTACGCCTACAGCTGTTCCGCTAATTTGGCCAGCGCGGCAATCTTGCTCTTCGAAAGGCCCTTCTGCTCAACGCTCGCACCGAAGTAGCGAGTCCCCTTTTGTTCGCCAATGATGCCTCGTCCCGTGATCCCGGCGACGCTTAAGGAGAAGTAGAAACTCGGCACCCCGAGGCCACGGTAACTAGTGAATTTGAATTTGGCGCTCGACGTCACGCGAGAAAGGGTTCGCTGAAATTCGCTGGCTGTGATGGGTTTTGTTAGAACGTCGTAGGTCAAGGTGACTGCCTTAAGAAGTGCGCTCAAATTTGACTGGGACCCGTAGATGCACGTGGTCTCCACCCCCGACGTCTCGAAGTTCGACTTAGTCGCTTTGAGGCGAACGACACTGAGCTTTCCCGCGGGAACGCGGTAGCCGACGATCGACGACACTCTTGCGGCACTGACGCGGGCACAGGCCGTCGTCGCGAGCGCGCTGGGGGCGCCCCGAGGTGTTGGCGACGTGCGCGTCACGTTCGCGGGCGCGATCGCCGCAGCGATCGTCGGCGCCAGGACAATCGTCGCGACGACGAGTGTGGAGACGGCGAAACGCGGATGGTGAGACACGCGGGTCCGTTCGAGGGTCGAAATCTTTCTGGTGCCGCGCAATGTGACCTCTCCTCGAGTACTCGCCCTGGATTGCTTCACTCGCAGGACTCGGTGTATAGCCAGCGTTACCACCGTAGTGCGGAATTCATCCAGTGCGACAAACTGGGGAGCGAGAGGTCTCGAACGCCCGTCACGGGCTACGGGACTGGGTAGGAATTGTTGCCTCGGCGTGGTACTCCGTGATGATCGCATCGTCACGGCCTGTGCTGGGCCCCCCTCGGTGTCGCTCGCGCGAGGTCGGCCAGCACCTTCTCCGGCGTACTGCTGATCCCTTAAAGCAGCGGAACGACGCCCCGAGCGCTACGGCGCGGCGCGGTTCCTGGGGGTTCAACACCGACGCGAGTACCGACGGGTACCCAGCTCGTGTGAAATAGTTCTCTTCAAGCTCCGCGAGGAATCCTGACTGCGTCGGTGCCCAATGTAGAGGTGTTGCGGGACCACCTCGTCAACCCAGCGACAAGCGCTGCGGCACCAACTACCTGTTCGCGGCGATGAACGCTGCAATGACTCATGTATCCTACGACACTAGGGCGAGAGTGTCGTCCAAAGACTTGCGCGACTTCAATTTCATCGACGCGAGAGTAGCGAAGGACTTGGGAACCCGCGGGGTGCTCGACAACCTTTCGGCGCACGAGGCGGCACCTCACGCGACCTGGCTCGCTCACGCGAAGCGTGCTCGCTGGTACCTGCACTTCACGCCGACCAGTTCGTCGTGGCTCAATCTCGTCGAGAGCAGGTTCGTCCAAATCACCAACCGTCGTCCGAAGGAGGGCACCTTCTTCTCGGTCGCTCAATTTAAGGACGCCACCCGACACTGGACCAAGAGCTGGAACGAAGATCCCCAGCCGTTCATCTGGAAGAAGCCCGCGGGAGAGATGATTACTGAGGTGAAACGAGGACGAGAAATATTGGCTTGAGTCAAATCAGCGACGGACCATGAGCGGGAAGTTGGCAAGCCCCCTATCGGACTCTTTCCGGCGACCTCGCGTGGTGCTTTATCTTGCCGGGCCGGCAAACCCGTCCCTCCGGTGGTCACACTGCTGCCATCACTAATACGACCAACATCAACGACATCCTCGATGGTCACGCGTCCGCCTGGGCGTGGACCGTGGCGATCGGCTCCTCCTCGATGGCTACGTGCCCCAGTTACAGGTGAGCGGCCAGGCGGCGAGGTTCCTTGCCCGATAGCTCGACCGCTCTCCCCGAGAAGATGGGCGACCGATTCCGACGTGACCTAGCGTCGTCCCTTGACCCGCTTCGACTTAACCGCCAGGTCGTCGTAGATTGGAAATTTCGTCTTCAAGAGACTCCTCACCTGTGTCTCGGGAATCGCGGGTGAAAAGAGATAGCCCTGGCCCAACGAACAGCGCAACCCACGTAATCGATGGAATTGTTCCAGGGTCTCGATGCCCTCGGCGAGCATTGTCATATCCAATCGGTTTCCCAGGGAGATGATGGCTTCTAAGAGCGCATCGTTGTATGAACTATCCGACGGAGAACTGACGAAATATTGATCAATCTTGATGACGCGAGGTCGTAGGCGTACGAGGTACGAGAGTGACGAGTATCCGGTCCCGAAATCATCGAGCGCAATGGCCACGCCGAGATCGGCGAGACGCTCGACGGTCGTGAGGGTCTCGACGGTGTCGACGAGGGTAACGCTTTCGGTGATCTCGATGATGAGCCGTTCCGGCGCCAGACCACTCGATCGTAGGAGGTCTTCGATCCTGGTGGTCAGCTCGGGATCTTGAAACTGACGAGCGGAGAGGTTGACGGTCACGAAGGGCTTGAGCGTACCCTTGCGCGCCGTCGGCCACGACACCGCGGCGGCGACCGACGTACTGAGGGCGAAGGCTCCCAGTTCCAAGATCAGGTCGCTTTGTTCCGCCAGGGGAATGAAGATGTCCGGAGAGACCCAGCCCCGCTGGGGGTGGTGCCAACGCATCAACGCCTCGAAGCCGACGATAGTGGCCGTGGCGAGGTCCACCAGAGGTTGGTAGTGCATCGCGAGTTGCCCGGATTGTAGGGCCAGACGCAATTCTTGGACCAGTGTAAATCGCCCCACGACTTCTTGGTGCATTCGTGGGGTAAAGACCATGAAGCGCCCTTTACCACCGTGCTTGGCCTCGTACAGCGCGACGTCGGCGTTTTGGATTAGGTCGTCCGTCATTTCGCTCGACGAGTCCCATACGACAACGCCGGCGCTGGCTCGTTGTTCAAAGTGAACGTCGTTGAGGGAAAAAGGCTCCGCGAGCGTGTCGAGTAGGCGAGTGGCGACGGCCTCGGCCTCGGCGGGTGACGTGAGGTCTTCGGCCAAGTACAAGAACTCGTCGCCGCCGAACCGACCTAACGTGTCTGAGGCGCGCGTCACGTCGTGAAATCGTCGCGTGATTTGAATGAGCAGTTGGTCCCCGACCAGGTGACCGTGCGAGTCATTGATCTCACTGAAGTTATCGAGGTCTAAGAGTAGAACCGCTGCCCAGCTGCCTTGGCGAGCGGTTCTGGCACGGGCTTGGACCAGACGATCCTCAAAGAGGACGCGATTGGCAAGCCCGGTGAGGGGATCGTGCAGGGCCTGATGGGAGAGTTGGTCCGCCAGGGCGCGTTCCTCGGTGACCTCTCGTTCGGAGGACACGTAGTACAAGGGTCGGCCCGATTCGTCGCGCGCGAGGGACCGAGAAACCTCCGAGATGATGAGGCGTCCGTCCTTGCGGAGATAACGCTTGGTGTAGCGCGCCTGGTCGGCGTCATCCTCACGAAGGTGCGAGATAGTTTCATCAGTGATTTCGACGTCGGCTGGATAGGTGAAGTGGCGGGAATCGCGCCCGATGAGTTCCTCGCGGGAGTAACCAATCATCCGGCAGAAGGCGTCATTGACGGAGATCGCCAAATCGTCGAGGTCGCTGAAAACCATCGGTGCCATATTGCTCTCGAACGCGATTCGGAAACGTCGTTCTGACTCGGTGAGCAATGTCGTGCTCTCGTGAAGTTGCGTCGCGTCGCGAATCCGCCCAAGGCCGTAACCGAGATACTTGGCCAGTTCACCGAGGAGTGACAATTCCTCGTTACCGAATGCTTTCTCCTCGTGGGAGAATATCGTGAGCGCGCCAATGACGTCGTCGTGAATCCACAAGGGGAAGGCGCATACGGTGCGGAGTCCGAATCTTTCCGCACGCTCCCTATCGTGCGCGGGCCAATCCGATGCACGAATGTCGGCGACGACTTGGATTTGGGCGAGACGCACGGCCGCGAGAGTGGGTTCGATAGTGACGTCCGTCTCGCCCCACTCCGCGGGGGAACTCTCCAGGTATTGCGTGAGACCGGCGCAGCCCACTACTCGAACGTTCGCGTCCGCCGGATTGATCAGGGCCACGCAGGCGAGAGGGAACTCGCCACTCGTGACGATGGTGTGGCACGTGTCGTCGATCAGCGACGCCTCGTCCGACGCACTGACGAGTATTTGACTACCGCTCGTCAAAGTGTGAAGGGCCCGGGCGAGGTGGGTGCGATCCGTCACGTCGCGTGCGTTGACGATTATCCCCTTGATCGCCGGATCGTCCAGGCAATTGGCCAGGACGCACTCGAGGAACTGCCATTCGCCCGACGCCGTGAGGAAGCGTAGGACGACGGGTTCTCCGATGACCGTATTGTGCACTGCACCTTCGAAGGCCTTGAACGCGACATCGTAGTCATCGGGGTGAAGATGCGCGAATCCGTCACCGCCCAAACGAGTGTCTGCGTCGTACCCGCTGAAGCGGGCGTTCGCCGGATTGGCGTAGAGCACACGGGCGTGCTCATCGAGGACGACGATGAGGTCACTAGAGTTGGCGAGTAGTTGGCGAAACCATTGTTCGGATTCGGCCAGCGTCTGTTCCGCGACTCGAAGCGCATGATTCGCCGAAGTGAGGTCCTTGAGTGTGTCGGTAATCTCGCGCCGGGAGCGAATGTGACGTAATCCGAATTCAATTTCTCGAATCACCTGATGCAGCCCTACGATGAGGGTCTGGTCGAAGCCCCCGGTGACGTTCTCGTAGATGACAATGTGGGCATCGTGCGCGCCGAGGTTAAGGGGCAAGACGAGCGCTGATCGGAGGTCGAAGCGTCGTAGCCGCGCGAGCTGGGCTTCGGCGCCCGTCTCGGGCGCGAAATCATTCACGACATGGATTTCCCTCGACGCCATCTCGGTGGTTATTCCCAGTACCTCCCACCATTCGTCGGACCGACCGTCGAGATAGTCCACCACGCCCGCCGAGAACGAGACCGGAGACGGCGCGCCTAGCGATGGTGCCTCGAGAGCGACCCAGACTAGCTGGAAGTGACCCACGCGCACCAGGACGTCACAGAGTTGCTGGAGGCATTCTCCTTCGTCGTTTGACGACACGATAATACGGTTGGCCTCAGCCATGAGCCGCAGAATTCGGCGACTCCCTAGGCGAGGAGTCACGTCAAAGAAGGTCGAGATGGTACCGCGGCTCTCGTCGCCGAGCGTGAGGGGTGCGGTACTCGTCATCACCCACTGGTAACTCCGGTGAGAAAACGAGATACCCATGATGATTTCGCTACAGGGTTGTCCGGTGGCGCGGGTGAGTTGTGAAGGCTGCTCTTCGAAGGGGAAATCAGTGCCATCTTCGCGAATGATGTGCCACGTGGGGTCATCCGTCGCTCGATCTATTACTTGGTCGCGCGCCACGCCGAGAATCATTTCCGCTTGCGCGTTGCAGTCAATCACGCGGCCTTGAGCGTCGCGTATCACGACTCCCATCGGCATCGACTGGAGGATGGGTTCCGTTTCTAGTAACGCCAAGAGAGGGCTCGGAGTATCGCCCCCGTCCCTCGGGCTCGTGGTCAAGTGACCTCGCGGCTTCTCATAACAGCCAAAACATAACACTTCGTGACTACGCCTACGGGATCTGGACTTAATGGAGCAGCGTGACGGCCCGAACCATGGCACGAGTATCGACTGGCGCAATGGTTCGGGCTTCTAGAGCAGCAGTTCGAAGGATCGCGAAGGCAGTCGACCGCGTCGTTGTTCTGGGTTAGATGTCGGCGAGGTCGAATCGGTCCAGTGACATCACCTTGTCCCAGGCGGCGATGAAGTCGCGGGCCAATTTCGTGGGCGCGTCATCACTCGCGTATACCTCGGCGATTGCGCGAAGCTGTGAATTAGAACCGAAGAGGACGTCGACCCGCGACGCCGTCCACTTGAGCTCGCCCGTGGAGACGTCTCGTCCGGTAAAGGTGTCGTTGGCGTCGGTGGTCGCGCGCCACGTCGTTTCGCCGTCCAAGAGGTTCACGAAGAAGTCATTTGTCAACCTGCCGGGTCGCGAAGTCAGTACTCCTAATTCGGACGAACCGAAGTTGGCTCCCAGGACCCGCATACCTCCTACTAGCACCGTCATTTCGGGAGCGGTGAGCGTGAGGAGACGTGCGCGTTCCAACAGTAGTTCTTCCGTGGCGCGGCTGTTATCGCGGCCAAGATAGTTGCGGAAGCCATCGGCGAGGGGTTCGAGCACGGCGAAGGACTCGACGTCGGTCTCGTCCTGGGACGCGTCACCGCGGCCCGGACGGAACGGAACGACGACGTCGTGCCCCGCGGCGGCGGCTCCGCTCTCGACGGCCGCACATCCTCCGAGCACGATGACGTCTGCGAGGGAGACCTTGGTCGTACCGGACTGGTGGGCGTTGAAGTCGTGCTGAATCCCCTCGAGGACCGAAATGACGTGTGCGAGTTCTTCTGGATTATTCGACGGCCACTCCTTCTGGGGGGAGAGGCGAACTCGCGCTCCGTTGGCCCCGCCACGCTTGTCGGTACCACGAAACGTCGAAGCCGAGGCCCACGCCGTCGACACCAACTCGCCGATCGAGAGTCCCGACGCCAGGATGCTCGTCTTTAGGGAAGTGATCTCGTCGTCGCCGATGATGGAGCTAGTAGAAGCGGGAATAGGGTCCTGCCACAACTGAGGTTCCGTCGGCACGAGTGGTCCAAGACCTCGGACGTAGGGTCCCATGTCGCGGTGCGTCAGTTTGTACCAAGCCTTGGCGAAGGCGTTTGCGAAATCCTGGGGATTCTCATGAAATCGTCGCGCGATCGGTTCGTAAGCGGGGTCGAAGCGTAAGGCCAGGTCCGTGGTGAGCATGGTCGGAGCGTGGGACTTGGTGGGGTCGTGGGCGTCGGGCACCGTACCACTTCCCGCGCCATCCCTGGGCTTCCATTGAGTGGCGCCGGCGGGACTCTTCACCTGCTCCCATTCGAATCCGAAGAGGTTATCGAAGAAGTTATTGCTCCACTTTACGGGAGTCGTGGTCCAGGCTCCCTCGAGACCGCTAGAGATTGTGCTGTCGGCGTTACCCGAGCCAAAGGAGTTCTTCCAACCCAGACCTTGTTCTTCGAACGGCGCCGATTCTGGCTCACGCCCGACATACTGGTTGGGGTCTGCCGCACCATGGGTCTTGCCAAAGGTGTGACCGCCGGCAATAAGTGCGACCGTTTCTTCGTCGTTCATCGCCATGCGCTTAAAGGTCTCGCGAATGTCGCGGGCGGCCAGTAGGGGATCAGGGTTGCCGTTGGGACCTTCTGGGTTGACATAAATGAGCCCCATCTGAACCGCACCCAGCGGGTTGTCGAGTTCTCGCTCGCCGGTGTAGCGCTCGTCACCCAACCACGTGGTCTCGGGTCCCCAGTAGGTGTCTTCCTCGGGCTCCCAAATGTCGACGCGACCGCCGGCGAAACCGAACGTAGAAAAACCCATGGACTCAAGGGCACAATTGCCCGCGAGAATCATGAGGTCGGCCCAGGAAATTTTCTGGCCGTACTTCTGTTTGACCGACCAGAGAAGTCGACGTGCTTTGTCGAGGTTGACGTTGTCGGGCCAACTATTGAGGGGAGCAAACCGTTGCGCACCGGAGCCCGCGCCGCCTCGGCCGTCACCCACGCGGTACGTACCCGCGCTGTGCCAGGCCATTCGAATGAAGAGGGGGCCGTAGTGACCGAAGTCGGCCGGCCACCAATTCTCAGACGTGGTCATGAGGGTTTCGATGTCCCTCTTCAAGGCGTCGAGGTTTAGGGAGCTGAATTCCTTGGCGTAATCGAAATCGTCGTCGAGGGGGCTTGCCGAGGACCTTTGGTGGAGGAGCTTGAGATTTAATTGATTCGGCCACCATTGCGCGTTGGGCCGAGCGGCCTTCGCACGTGAATTTAGCCCGCCCGAAAACGGGCACTTGTTGTCGTCGTCTGTCATATTGTCTCCTTGATTTGTGGAACTACGATCCGACACCGCAACTCCTATTCGTCCGCTTGATTCGTAAGGCGAGACATTCGGTTTCTGTCCGTCCGTGTTTCGACACCAGAATGGTGACGTCGGGCAATGCGAGCGCTCTCTTGGCACTGCGGGCATCGACCCCAATATGCGACCTCGGCTTCATCGATGTCGTATCCCATGGCGTCGGCGGCCGTCAGGCACGGTGCTGATCCGACCGCGCAGTCGACATCCACTAAACGCCCGCATAGACGACAGATGAGGTGGTGATGATTGTCGTCGACTCGGTCTTCGTAGCGCGCGGCCGAACCTTCAGGTCGGATACGACGAATGAGACCCTTGTCGACCAAGACTGCGAGTGCGTCGTACACCGCTTGACGCGATATGGCTCCAATTTCGAGTCGCGCAATTCCCGCGACGGCGTCTGCCGTGATGTGCGGTTCTGAGCACACCGCTCGCAATACTGCCAGGCGTTGCGCTGTCGCTTGGACGCCATATCCTCGCAGGAGCTGGGCCGATGCGATCGTCACGAATCTCGACATTATCAGTAATTTGACCATGTCCATATTCCGAGGCCGACATGACGTCACGGTGGTGAGGCCCGCGAAGGTCATCGTCCCGGTGCACACGCGACGTTCGGCGTTCGTGGCTGCGTGGTGCGACACCGCTCAACCACGTCAACGAGGTCATTACCCTGGAATTTAGAAACGCGTGGGTGTGATGACGGCGGTACGCGCGACGGGGTCAAAGGAGACACCATGAAAATAGGAATCATTGGCGCAGGCAATATTGGGGGCAATCTCACCCGACGCTTGACCGAACTCGGTCATGACGTTGCGGTCGCTAATTCGCGAGGCCCCGAGACCTTGGTCGATTTGTCGGAGTCGACCGGCGCCCACGCCGCGGACGTCACTCGCGTCGCGCAGGGCGCGGAACTCGTCATCGTGAGTATTCCTGAGAAGAACGTCCCGGATCTTCCTAAAGGTGTCCTCGAGGGTGCGAAGGCTGACCTCGTGGTAATCGACACGGGGAACTATTACCCGCAGCAGCGAGACGGCCTCATCGCGGACATCGAGAACGGCATGACCGAGAGTCGCTGGGTGGCGATGCAGTTGGGCCATGCGGTGATCAAAGCTTTTAACGGTATCTATGCGGCGAATATCCTCGAACGCCCTCGTCCGGTGGGTTCGCCGGAGCGGATTGCCTTACCCGTGGCCGGTGACGACGACGTCGCGAAAAAGGTCGTCATGGATCTGATTGTGGAGTTGGGTTTCGACGCCGTCGACGCCGGCGACGTCGACGAGTCATGGCGCCAGCAGCCCGGAACGCCCTGCTACGGAGCGACCACGGACTCTGAGGGTCTGCGTCGACTACTGGGCGAGGCGGTCAACGAGCGTACTGCCGAGTGGCGCGCTTAGCGTCACCAGTCGGATCCAACCTCTTCGGCGAGGCCCCCGGCCCTCGAGGAGCTCTTTTCTGGACTTCTGCGCCCTCGAAGCGGGGCACAACCTTGTCGCAACAGACTGGACGTGTTGACGTCGCGTAATTGTTCGAGACCGTCACTCCAGAAGCGGTCGAGACACGCGCGGAGTTCGAAGATTTGATCGCCGTCGACGCTGTAGAGCCATCGAGCGCCGCAACGTCGCTCGTTCAAGATGCCCGTGCAATTTTAGACGCCGAGGTGCTGGGAAATGGCCGATCGCGTCGCGTCGCACTAATTCTCACTTATCGCCGTGGCGGTCAACTTGCGCGCCCACACCACTCGAATGATGCCGCGACGCCGAGCATCGGTGATGGCCCTCCGGTGTGCATTCCTCCTCCCAGGGTTAGTCGGAACTTATGCAGGAAACAACCAACGAAGTGGCGTCGTAGCGGCTCTGGATGAACCACTCTGATCACATATCGTCGGTCGCCGACGCCGTACTCGTCACCAGTGAAGAAAACGCGCGAGCACGAGAGACGTTGCCAGTGCTGGCCCACTCCAGCACAGAGTCTTGAGGGATTTCTCCAGCGGCGCCAGAATCAGTTGCTTCGACATGGGAACCGACGAACCGTCGAGACGGAGCATCGTGCCATTGATGGCGGTGGTGCGTCGTCGCATGTCGCGGGCGGGTGTCGAGAGTTGCTGTTGGAGCAGAGTCACGAGTGTTCCGAAGACCGCCGCCGGCACGACGGCGAGTGACAGGCTGTCGTGTTGGGCGTAGTACGAGGTCACAATGGGAAAGCCACCCCAGCCAATCACCACGACGGTGGTGGTGTGTAGTCGTCCACCGAAGAGCTCGAGGTTGTACCCAACCGCAATGATCACACCGACGACGATGAAAAGTGCCAAGTACGGGCTCACAATGAAACAACCCACAATGCCCAAGGCCACCGCACCACTGAGACTCGCGATGGACCCTGCCACTAATTTCCACGAGGGCATTGTCGTGCGCAGTGGGCGACCGTGGAGTTCGTCGAGGCAGTGCGCACCCACGCCAACCGCGAGAAAGAACGCCCCCAACGTGGCAACCAAGCGCGACGCGGAGACGGGCGCCGTGAGACACGCGCCGACGGTGACGAGTGAGAGGTGCAACAGCGTGTAGGGGGGGTGAAGGATGGTCCACCATTCGCGCCATTGCGGACGGCGTAAGAACCTCGGTTGGCTGTAATAGGCGGGACCCGCCAGATCGGGCGGCGACTTCTTTTCGCTCAACACCGTTACCCGCGATATCCCGAAATGACGACGCCGCCCCCCAAGCTCATTCTCCTCATCTCGACGTGGTCGATACCGGCGCGTCGCCACGCGTCACGAGTCCATTCCAACGAATATTTCTTATAGTGCCCAGAGATCGAAGGGCCCAGGAACCGACCGGCGTCCCACCAGGCACGCCCCCCTGTCACCAAGCCCACCACGGGCAAAACGAGTCGGGTGTAACCCCACCACGCGACGCGCCATCCGCGACGTGAAGGAACTGAGAATTCTAGAGAGGAGATCGCCCCACCGGGTTTCACAACGCGGGCGATCTCGCGCAGGGTCTGGGCCGGGTCGGCGACGTAGCGGAGCAGGTACGTGAAGGTGACGGCGTCGAAAGTGGCGTCGGGGAAGGGGAGTTGTTCACCGCGTCCCTGGACCAGCGCGACGCGGCCGTCGAGGGACGCGCGGCGAAGAACACGCTGACCCTGTCGCAGCATCGCCGCACTCAGATCCAGCGCGACGATCTGTCCCGAGACACGTCGTGCGAGGGACTTAGTCACCGTGCAGGGCCCACAGGCTAGGTCGAGCATCAGGTGCGGTTGCGCTCCCGTGGCCCGGTCGATCATCTTGCGACGCCATCGCAGGTCTTGACCAAACGAGAGGAGTTGGGCGAGAACGCTGTAGCGAACCGGAAGGTCGACGAAGAGTTCCTGTGCGAAGGAATTGGGTTCATCACGGTAGTGACGAAGGGTCCGCCGATTGATCCTCATGGGAGCACCTCGTTCCGGGGCACCGTGAGCCGTGCCGGCCAGGGCGTTGTGGGAACTCCATACCGGTCACGAGACGTGATCATCATTGTCGATCTCCTTGCGGTCCGGCACTTCTTCAACTCGATGTCGCAATTATTGGACACCTCGTGGTCACATGATCAGCCTAAATTCCCCCTTTGTCTTAGCAGTTCATGACGCGCTTCGTGACCCCACTGGCGTCGGATTCTCCGATGGCCGGCCCGCGAACGCTATCGAACGACGTCCGAAGCTTGACGCGCAGTCCTTCGAGAGTTGCGTCACCTCAGCGCGACGTCGCACCGGGAATCATGTGCCGCTAGGTTCGAAGTGAGGAGGAACGTCATATGTCAATGAAAGACCGAGCGAAGAACTTGATGGAAACGTCACGAGAGCGAATGGAGAAGGCGACAGGAAAAGCCCTCGGAGACGAGCACATGCCCGTCCGAGAACAAGTTGAAGAGGTCAAAGGTCACCTGAAGAACGCGAGCGATAAAGTCCTTAAGACGACGGGGAAGGTCCTGGGTGACGAGGAAATGACCCCGAAGGATCAAGTCGAAGAACTCAAAGGTCATCTCAAGCGGGCCAGCGACAAGGTGCGCGACTCGCTCAAGAAATAACGGGTACCCTCTCCATCGAGCGGCGGCCGGATTAGGTGAAGTTGGCGGACGATCGCGATACTTCACGATTCGAATTGTCATGGCGGGTTCTTCGTGACGGCAGTGAGGCGAAAGTTACGGCGCGGACCTCGCGAATTTTGATGGCGACACGAGTTGTCTGGTTCTCGTGGGGGTTAGCGACGACGTCGTGTCGCGTACGTCGTCACGATGAGTTCGCACGGTGCGTGGGGTGAATGGCGTGGTGGGGATGACACTACGCTAATGAGGACTGGGAAAAAAATTTCTTAGTCTGAGACGCCAAGTTCGGGTCGGACGATCTAGAAGATTGTCGCTCGTTCGGGCTCGACGCCTCCATACCTATGATTATGGAGGTAGTACGAATGTTTTCCCCTAGTCACCCAGCGGTATTAGTCGAAGTGGCCAGTGGATTGCCACGCGGTGGTTCGCATGATCCCACCACGACGCACCGGACTTCTGGTCGCGGTAGTTCATTAGGACGAAGGTTCGTGGCGGCGTCCTACGAAGAAGGGGCAACGTCATCAGCGACGTGCCCACAACGACGTTGACGAGTCTCGATATTCACTCCGGTTGTCGCGAGGCGTTGGTGGGCGAAGAGAACGCGTCAGGCTATTTTTGGGACAAGGGAAATCGCACCAGGCAATACCTCGGCGGTGATTACTGGTCGATGGGGTCGAACGAAGACTTGCTCTGTGGTGCGCGACCTGAGAGTTCCCCCGCCGGGCTCTCGACGTTATGGAGTAACGCTGAGGGTGCTCGCTCCGAGGAGTACGCGTGACAGCAATCGGACGGGTCTCGTGGGGAATACTCAGTAGTGTGCCACCCACCGCGTGTGGCATCGCCACCTTTACGACGGCCTTGGGAAAGGCCCTGGTTCGTCGCGGCGACGACGTGAAAATGGTTCGGATACTCGAGGGCGACGACGAACTCGAATCTTCACCCTTCGAGGTCCTTAGCGAACTTCGCGCGGGCGACCGAGGATCGATTGATCGCGCGGCGCGCGCCCTCAATCGAGGCGATGTCGCGCTGATTCAACACGAGTTCGGCCTCTACGGAGGTGTCGACGGGGATGACGTTGTGGCACTCCTGTCGAAGTTGACCGTGCCGGTGGTCTCGATCTTGCACACGGTACTGAACGAGCCCACCTCGAATCAGCGCTGTGTACTGGAGCGTGTGATCAGTCTCTCCTCGTGCGTCGTGGTGATGACGGCGGCGGCAGAGGCGACCTTGCGGCGTCGATATCGACTCGCGGAGGTACCGGTTCGGGTCATTCCCCACGGCGCGGCGATCGGCGACGTTCAAATGGCACGCTCGCTCGACGTCCCTTCCTCGCTGTTGACGTGGGGCCTCATCGGACCCGGCAAGGGCATCGAATGGGCGATTGACGCCATGGGCCTACTGCGCGACCTCACACCTCGTCCTCGCTACATCGTGGCTGGTCGCACCCACCCTAAAGTGCTCGCCCTCGACGGAGAGGCGTATCGTCGCAGTCTCGAACGCCGCGTCCAAGAAAATGACGTGGGGGACATGGTGGTCTTTGACAACAGTTACCGAAAATTGGCGTCCCTGAATGCATTGATCGCCTCAGTGGACGTGGTCGTACTTCCCTATGATTCGGCCGATCAGGCGACGTCGGGTGTGCTGGTCGACGCCATTGCGGCGGGTCGCCCGGTGATCGCCACCGCGTTTCCCCATTCACTCGAAATGCTATCGAGTGGCGCGGGACTGGTCGTCGCCCATCGCAATCCTCGAGCGTTCGCGATGGCGATTCGTAGAATCATCACGAATCCCGCACTAGCGACGTCCATGGCGAAGGAAGCTCGTCGCATCGCCCCGAGTCTTGGCTGGGACGGCGTGGCGCGACAATACTTCGACCTCGGTCGCGAGATGCTGCCACGCGTGATTGTCCGGGCCAGCGCGTGACGACCATTCCGGAACCTAATTTTTCCCATCTCCTGTCATTGCGTGGTCCTTACGGCACGTTCGAACACGCGAAATTCGCCGTCGCGCGCGTTGAGCACGGTTACTGCACTGACGACGCCGCTCGCGTGGCCTTGGTCCTCTCGCGACAAGAGCACGGTTCACTGGGGCATGAACTAGTGGAACTGAAGTGGTCCTCCCTACATTTTCTCGAACAGGCCCAGCTCTCCGATGGACAGTTTCTCAATCGTCGGCGCTGCACTGGCGACTGGCTACTGCCCGCGACGAGTGAGGACTGTTGGGGTCGCGCGATGTGGGCACTGGGTACGATGTACGCCAGGACTCCGGACGTGGCGCTGCGCGAACGAGCCTTGGGCGCATTCTCTCGGGGCGCCACCGTGCGCTCTCCGTGGCCGCGATCGATGGCGTTCGCGCTCCTCGGCGCCACCGAAATGCTGCGGGTCGCACCCCATGATGAAGGGGCGGCGGCGCTCGTGCACGCCGCCGTAGCGACTCTGGACCGACCTCACGTGTCCGACGCGTGGCGATGGCCAGAACCGCGCCTCACCTACGCCAACGCCTTGTTGCCCGAGGCCATGCTGGCCGCGGGGTCCTGGTTGGGCGATGAAGGGCTGATAACTCGTGGTCTCGAACAATTGAGTTGGCTGTTCGAGGTCGAGACGGTACGCGGACATCTCTCCGTCACGCCCTCGGGGGGTCGCGGTCCTTTCGACGAAGCCCGCTTCTTCGATCAGCAGCCCATTGAAGTGGCCGCCATGGCCGATGCGTGTACGCGCGCCTTCGCGCTGACGGGAGACCCCGCCTGGCGACAGGGAAGTGAACTGTGCGCGTTATGGTTCATGGGTCTGAATGACGTAGGGGCGGTGATGTTCGACGAACGAACGGGCGGAGGCTATGACGGCCTCACCGCCACCGGACCCAATCTCAATCAAGGTGCGGAGTCGACCATTGCTCTGCTCACTACCTTGCAACACGCTCGACGACTGATTTTGACGCCCTCGTGAATGATATGGGAATCGTCACGAGATCCAAGCTGCGCCTGCGCCACGATGAGTCGCGTGTATTGACGCGATTGTTCATTCCCGGCCAGGACATCGCCGGAGGGAGCGTGTCGCGCGCCACCAATACGGTGGACCGTATCTTGTCGCTCAGTGAGGAGGAGGTCGAGGGGGCTCTCACGGATTTGTTCGATCGATTCAATGGTCGACACGATGACCTCGCGGGAATATTCGACGCCCACGCCGAACTCGTTGCCGAGTACCTCACGTCTCCAATGTCGCACGCTCATCGCCGACTTCTGGGTGCCGCGTTCACGCACGAGTATTCCCTCGAGGGGGCCTCCATCTGCAACCCCAGTATGGTGGCGGACCCCGATCAGCGCGGCGTCGACGAGGGCGCATTGCGGGTGATAATGAGCGTGCGCGCAGTGGGCGAGGGGCATCACTCGTCCATTGGTTTTCGAAGGGGCGAGATCGACGCGCACGGCCAGTTGCGACTTCAACCGGCCGTCGCGTTCCCCGTGGTCGGCGTGCAGCGGACAACCCGTCTACACCGTGATCTCTTCCACGCCCTCCTTCGTGACCTGGGCTTCGATGGGGAGACGGCGTCGTCAGTACTGTCGAGTTTCGACGCGCACTTCCTCCCGATTGAACTCGACGCCGCCCTCGCCATACGCCAATCTCAGAGTGATGCCGGTGTGAACGTGGAGAAGATCGCCGGCCTGCTACCGCTCATCTCCGCGTGCTTCTACGAATTGTCATTCTCCTCGGTTATCGACGTGTCGCGACGAGTGCTCTGGCCCGTGGCACCCCACGAAGTCAATGGGATGGAAGACGCTCGCTTCGTCGAGATGGCTGAACGGAGCGTGACGCGCTACATCGCCTCCTACACCGCTTTCGACGGCCACTCGGTCTCCCAGCAACTCCTCGAGACCGACGACTTTCTCACCTTTCGATCCTCGCCGTTGGCGGGGCTGGGTGCGCGTAACAAGGGGCTGGCTTTCTTCCCACGTCGGGTGGCGGGACGCTTCGCCGCGTTGTCACGTTTTGACCGTGAAACGAATGCGGTGGCCTTCTCCACGGATCTTCACGTATGGGACGACGTCGTCACGTTCCAGGTGCCGTTTCATTCCTGGGAGGTCGTTCAGCTCGGTAACTGTGGTTCGCCGATTGAACTCGACGAAGGATGGCTCGTTATGACTCACGGCGTTGGTCCCATGCGGACCTACGGCATCGGGGCGGTGTTACTCGACCTGCAGGACCCCACCAGGGTGATCGGCACGTTACCGCGTCCGCTGCTGGTGGCGTCGAAGGAGGAGCAAGACGGCTACGTCCCCAACGTCGTGTACTCCTGCGGATCACTTGTCCACTCGGGCATCCTCTGCATCCCTTACGGCATCGCCGATCAGTCGATTTCCTACGCGAGTGTTCCGGTGTGCGCCGTTCTTGATGCGATGGAACCGCCCCGTACGACGTCGGCCGCGTGAGTGTCGTCAGGAAGAGAAAGAGAGGGAGAAATTCACGTTAGGTCCCCCCACCCCGCATCACGAAGTGGCCGTCGCGTTCGCCCAGTCAGTACCTCTGTAATTTCCCATCAGATGCGCTTCCAGTCCACGTCGAGTGCCGTCGCTTTATTAGGAGTATCTCTATGCATACGACGCCTTACTCTTCACGAATGTACTTTCGTGTCGCGACAAAATAACTCGTACTCGCATCGTCTTCTCTCTATCTTCGAGATGATGGCGACCCACGAGCACAGTGGGGCAGAGCGTGGTCTGTTGTGTTCAGTCGCCTCGCAGATCACCGAACTCGACGCCGCGGCGATCGCTCTCACCACTGATGATCCTCCCCTCACGATTTTCTGCACGAGCGGGATCTTCGCGCGCGACATGATGGATTTGGAGATCACGGTGAGCGAGGGTCCCGGTACCAGCACTCTGCGCAGTGATGCCATGGTCATGGCGCCCGATCTCGCCTCCGATTCGGCGCCTCAGTGGATGTTCTACACACCCCAGGCGCTCGCCAATGGCGCGCGGTCGGTCTTCGGCTTCCCAATTCGGATTGGCATGATTCGATTGGGCGTCCTGTGCCTGTACGGCTTGCGAATTGGCGAGCTCTCTGATCAGCAAATCTCCGACGCCTTGCTCATGACCACGGTGATCGGTCGAGGAGTCATCGCCCTGCAGGCCGGCGCGCCGTCGAACACGCTCTCCAATGAGTTGGTAAAAGAATCGACGTTTGACTTTTCCGTGCACCAGGCCGCCGGTATGGTCGCCGTCCAGGCGCCGATGTCCATCGCGACGGCCCTAGTGGCCCTGAGAATGCACGCCTTCTCAACCTCGGAAAGCCTGTCGAGCGTCGCGCTGCAGGTGATCGCTCGTCAGCTTCGCTTCGACGGGCCTCGCCACGAGTGGGTGCGCGACTCATGAAAATACTCAACGCGGGGCCTACAGTGAGTACTATCGTCGATCCAGCGGTCGATGGCTTGAATAATCGTAGCTTTGCGCGTGCAAGAGAGGTGCGGTCATGACGCGAGAATCGTTATTGGTTTCGACTTTGGTCGAGTTAGCGGACAACCTTGTCGACAATTATGACATTATCGACATTCTCACGCTGTTGAGCGATCGATGCGTGGAGACTATCGATGCTTCATCGGCCGGAGTGATGTTGGCGCGTCCCGGGGGAAATCTCCAATACATCGCTTCCTCGAGTGAATCGATGAAGGCACTGGAACTTTTTCAGATACAGGTCAACGAGGGACCGTGCGTCGATTGCTACGCGACCGGCGTCGCGATTGTCAATCATGAATTGTTGGACTCCGACGAGACGTGGCCGAATTTCACCCCCCGTGCCATAGCCCGAGGGTACCGTTCCGTGCATTGCCTACCGCTACGCCTTCGGGGACAGACTATTGGAGCGCTCAATCTCTTTCGCAGCGGCGTCGGACTGCTGTCGCCCGAGGACGTGATGGTGGCCCAGGGTTTCGCCGACGTGGCCACCATCGCGATTCTTCAGCACCAGTCGTCCCTGAGTGCCCGGTTGCTGAACGAGCAACTGAATTTCGCGCTCAATAGCCGCATTGTGATCGAGCAAGCCAAGGGAATGATCAGTCAATCCGCACATTGCGATATGGACCTTGCCTTCGAACGCTTGCGAGGACACGCGCGCAACCACAATGTGCGGCTCACCGACGTCGCGAGTCGTATCGTCGAGGGTACGCTCGACCTCGGCGAACTGGATCCCCCCCACGCAAAGAAATCAGCAAGTTCGAAGTAGCCAGCCACGACGACTCTCGGCGCACGTAATGAGAGAGTGTTGGCGACACGAGCGTGAACCCGGGCGATCATGTCGAGAACGGGTTCGTGTGACGACGTCCGACGAACGGCGCGCGGGACGCGAGGCTCTGGCATTACTTCGACGACTAACTTTCCGCAGTGGGTCAAGGTTCCGCGGGACCGGGTGACGTGCTCCCGCACTAGGGCGACTCGACACGCGCTCGCGACGACCCGAATTGGGCCAGAGTTGAGTTCGTCGTGCTCAATTGTTGATGCGCCGCTCCGCGAAATTCTGACAAGGTGACTCGGGTGCCGTAACACCGCTTTTGGGGCGCAGCATCGAGTCCGTCGCGGAACCTTGGT